>DAOWDU010000029.1 GCA_030638825.1 bacterium
ATTGCAAAAATTTTCCAATTTTGTTATTTTTCAAACCGAAAGCGGAAAAGTTAATATTGATGTATTTTTTCAAAATGAAACTCTTTGGCTGACCCAAAAGAAAATGGCAGAGTTGTTTGAGGTGGATAGAACAGTGATCACGAAACACATAAAAAATGTTTTTGAAACAGGAGAACTGGAAGAAAATTCAGTTAGTGCAAAATTTGCACATACTGCCGAAGACGGGAAAATATACCAAACCACATTTTATAATCTTAAAGTTATTACGGCTGTCGGATATCGCATCAATTCACACAGGGCAACAGAATTTCGCAAATGGGCAACAGATATTTTGCATGAATATATCATCAAAGGTTTTGCTATGGATGACGAGAGGCTCAAGCAGATAAAACATTTTGGACAAGATTATTTTGATGAAGTGCTTGAAAGAATTCGCGCGATTCGTTTAAGCGAGAGAAGGTTTTATCAAAAAATTACCGATATTTATGCTTTGTCTGCCGATTATGATAAAAATGCAGAAATAACAAAAGAATTTTTTGCAACAGTGCAAAACAAACTTCATTGGGCAATCACAGGGAAGACGGCGGCAGAAATAATTTATACGGAATCCGATGCAAAAAAAGTTTTTATGGGATTAAAAACATGGAAAAATTCACCTAGGGGTATTATTTTGAAATCTGATGTGGTAATTGCTAAAAATTATTTGGCAGAAAATCACTTAAAGCAATTGGAAAAAATTGTTTCTGCTTATTTGGATTTAGCAGAAAACAGAGCAGAAAGACAAATTGTAATGAATATGCAAGATTGGATAATCTTTTTGGATAAGTTTTTAGAATTATCAAATTATTCAATCCTGATAAATGCAGGAAAATTTACAGCACTGGAGGCAAAGATAAAAGCCGAAAGCGAATATGATAAATTTCGTATTATTCAAGACCGAGAATATATTTCTGATTTTGATCGTGAAGTGAAAAAACTTTTAAATAAAAAGAAATAAATTATGCCTCAACAATTTCTCTACGAACAATTAGACAGCGTTTCAAAAATGGGATTTTTAAAAAAAGAAATTCCAAATTTTGTGGCGGAAAATTTAAATTCATCTTTTGAATTGCGAGAATATCAAAAAGAAGCGTTTGAGCCGGATTATCTTTTGTTTCTGGTTGATAAGACTGGCAAGGAAATTACATATCAGCTTTTTTTAGAGCCAAAAGGAAAATATTTAGTAGAGTATGATAAGTGGAAAAATGAATTTTTGGAAGAAATTAAAGAAAGATTTAAAGATAAAATTCTGGAATTCTCAAAATCACGAAAATATAAAATAATCGGTCTACCGTTTTATAATCAAGAGACGGAAAACGATTTTAAAGAGAAATTATTTGAGAGTATAAAATAAAAACAAATTTTTTATAATTCTTTTATCTGCATAACTTTATCTTTCAAAACTATCTTACTTTTAAAAAAGAAAATAGATTGAATGAATAACAAAAATAAAGATGAGAAGTTTAAAATATCTTACGCGTTAAGTTTAGTTACTCAAATCGGGGTCACGGTTTCCGTTATAACTTTAGCGTTTCTTGGACTTGGCTATTACACGGACAAACATTTCAACACTTCGCCAATTTTTATTTTAATCGGCGCGATTTTGGCGTTTATATCTTCAATGCTCGCGATTTATCATCTTGTTTTGCCTGTTATGGATAGAGATAAAAAAAGAAACAATAATAGTTGACAGTAGGAAACATTCCTGCTATTTTTTGTTTAAGAGGATTGAATTGTGATTTGGAGGGTAAAACTGAAGAGGAGTTTGATCTTTGAAAAACAGAGGAAGTGGTATAAAGGTGAAAAGACTAATAACAAGAGATAAAGCTGTAATAGTAGCAGCTGATGTAATGACAATCAAAGAGCTTGAAAAGCTTGTCGCACAGACATGTAATGTAAAAGGTATAGAAGGATACAGGATAGGATTGGCCTTAGCGCTGACTTATGGCATAGAAAAGATTGTAGCAATTATTAGGAAGCATACGGACTTGCCTATAATCTATGATCACCAAAAAGCAGGTAATGATATTCCTGAAATGGGTAAAACCTTTGCCGGAGTTGTTGCTGATGGCGGTGTTGATGCTGCAATACTATTCCCATTTGGCGGAGGTCTAACAGAAAGAACATGGATAAAAGCATGTGAAAATGCTGGACTTACCGTTCTTGTTGGAGGACATATGACCCAGAAAGAATTTCTGGAGAGCGAAGGAGGTTTCATTGCTGATAGTTCGCCGTCAAAAATATATACTCAAGCAGCAGAATGCGGTGTGACTAACTTTGTTGTCCCTGGCAACAAAATTCAATTTGTCAGCAAGTATAGAAAGCTTTTGGAAAACATCCTTGGACCAAACAACTTTGTTCTATAGGCACCTGGATTTATCAGTCAAAAAGGCAAAATAACTGAATTTGCTGAAGAGGCTGGTCCTGTATGGAGAGCGATTGTCGGCAGTGCAATATATAAAGCTGACAATATGAACGAAGCAGCAGAAATGATCACTGCAAGTATAGTGTAGTGGTTGAGATAATCTCAGCCACAAATTTTTTAAAGAGGTGATAAGAAATGGACAAAGAAACATTGGCGTTGGTATTATTTAATCTTGGAGCTATCCAATTTGGACAGTTCAAATTAAAAATGCACGAGCAATATCCGAATGCTCCGCTCTCGCCAATATACATAAATTTAAGAATACCTTCTAACAAAGGTAACCTTACAGATGAATTGGTAGAAGAAATTGGATGGCAATTTTATAATATTGCCGACTCAGAAAATCTTTACTACCAGCGTATCGCAGGTCTTCCAAAAGCGGGCGATCCTTTGGCAGAAGCGTTTATACTTGCTTCTGACGGTATTCTGTGTTCAGAAGAACTTCTGTATCTTGAAAAAGAAGAGACAGAAAGTAGACGAAGAATTTTATCAGATATTAGAGGTGTATCTCAGGAAGGAGAAACTGCTCTCGTAATTGATGATATGATTACAAGAGCGACTACAAAAATAGAAGGCGTTGATGCGTTGAGAGTAAACAATCTATTGGTAACTGACTGCATTGTTCTAGTAGATCGTGAGCAAGGAGGTGTGCAGCAACTTGCTGAATATGGCGTACAATTACACGCTCTATTCACTATGACAGAGCTTCTTAATATTTATGTTGAGAGCAAATATATAACCAAAGAAACACAGCAAAAAGTTGCTGGCTATCAAAAGGAGGTAGAAAAATATTTAAAGAAACATTCATGAGCGTGTGATTTGTCACTCGCTTCTTTTTTTTATAAAAAAATAAGACTCTTGATTCAAGAGTCCTTTTTATTTTGTCCTATTTTATTTAGAACTTCTCTTAATTTCCACGGATAGAAAAATATAGATCCAAAACTAAATGCTTTGGCATTTGCCATTTTTTTCAATTCTCTGATATCAGAAGATTCCCAAACACTTGGCCAAATTACTGGAATTGAAATCATTTCTGAAATCTCATACGCAAACGACCAAGTGTGTGATTGAATGATTTTTCCAGAAACTCCGCATTCTTCAATGCCATAGCGTTTGAACGGATTTTCCTGATTGGGAAAAGCAACTGACCAGGGAACGCTATTGATAGAAATCGCTTCAATAAAATCTTCTATATACGGAATAATTTTTTCAGGTTGATGGACTACTGAAAGTTTAAGAATAATTGGAAAGATACTAATTTTAGATAATATCTTGATCTTTTCTATAACTTCTTCTGTATCCTGAAAATTATTACAGACATTAGGACAACCTTCGTTAAGTTCTATTGCGACGATGTTCTTAAATTTATTAAGCATAAGTGCCATTTCTTTAATCTCATTTGCGTTGCCAGCAATTGAGATAATCAGCGGAATTTTTAGACTATCAAGTTTTGGTCCAACTTCGCGACACCACCATTCAATTCCAGGATTTGTAAGTCCAACCGCATTAACAATCCCATCTTTTATAAAACGAATTGAACCCCACGGCTTGTACCAAACATAATTGCCTTCTTCTGGATGACGAGTCATTGTTTTTGTCACAACAACATCAATTGCAGAAAAATCTAAATAACCAATTCTTGAAAGTATTCTGTCTGGCAAATATCCTTTATTAAATCCGAATGTTCCGCTCGCGCCCATAATTTCAATTTTAAATCCAGTTGATAATTCAATCATCTTATTTCCTCCTTTTATTTTTAATGTTCATTCCTCTGTTCTTAAAAACAGTATAATTTAAAATAAACAAAAAATCAAATTTTTTAAATAAACCCATTGATTTATTCAAAAATAAATGCTAAGATATTGTATAGTTGATTTTAAATTTTTTTATGGCATACGGAATTTATCCTTTAGGATTTCATTTGTTTGATTTGAATAAGTGAGACTGCGATAAAACCCTAAAGGGTAAATTCCGTAATTCGTAATTCTTGATTCATAATTCCAAACACTTATGTCAAAAGACTATTATAATATCTTAGGAATTTCCAAAAGCGCCAGTGATAATGAGATAAAAAAAGCGTTTCGGAAATTAGCGCATAAATATCATCCAGATAAAGGCGGGGGAGACGAGGCGAAATTTAAAGAAATAAATGAAGCGTATCAGGTTTTATCAGATAAACAAAAAAGGGGGCAGTATGATCAGTTTGGATCAGCTTTTGATCAAGCGGGCGGCGGGGGAGCTGGACAAGGTTTTGGCGGGTTTGATTTTTCTGGATTTTCCAGCGGATTTTCAGGCGGCGGACCGGGCGGGATAAAATTTGAATTTGGCGGAGACGGAGGCGGCGGATTTGGAGATATGTTTGGAGATTTATTTGGCAGTAGAAATAAAGAGAGAGGCGGACAGGAAAAAGGAGACGATGTTGCCGTAGATTTAGATATTTCGTTAGAAGAAGCGGCGACAGGAATTGAAAAAGAAATCAATATTTATTTATCTTCCGTCTGCTCTGAATGCAAAGGAAGCGGCGTGAAAACGGGAAGTAAAATTACAACTTGCAAAACCTGCCGCGGCGCGGGGCAAATTAAAAGAGAACGAAGAACGATTTTAGGAATTTTTGCCCAAATGGAAATATGCCAAGATTGCCAAGGACAAGGAGAGAAACCAGAAAAAAATTGCGGTAAATGCGGAGGCGATGGAAAAGTAAAAGAAAATAAAATAATTAAAATCAAAATTCCCGCTGGCATTGCCGACAACCAAACAATCCGCCTATCTGGACAGGGAGAAGCTGGCTTCAGGCCAAGCAGCGGAAAATCAATTCCAGGAGATTTGTATATCACAGTTCATCTCAATCAACATTCTTTATTTGAAAGAAGAGGAGATGATATTATTTACAAACTGGAAATAAATTTTTCTCAAGCAGCGCTCGGCGATAAAATTGAAATTCCTACTTTAAGCGGAAAAGTAAAACTGAAAATTCCCTCAGGAATTCAGTCTGGAAAAATTATTAAATTAAAAAATAAGGGACTTCCGCATCTTCAGGGACGAGGAGAAGGAGATATGTTTGTTGTCATCGTTATTAAAACACCAGATAAATTGTCAAGAAGGCAAAAAGGGATTATAGAAAAACTGAGGGAAGAGGGAATATAAATGTCATTCCCGCAGAGGCGGGAATCCAGTAAGTTTCAATAAATAATATTTTTCGTATAATTTATTAAAGTGATACTAACTGGATCCCAGACATTTTTTTCTAAAGCTTTGCTTTTTAGAAAAAATTCTAGGATGACAAAATCTTTCTTTGCCTAAATGCTTTAAAAGTGCTATACTTTGAGCATAGAATTCAGTAAAATAAATATATGGCAGACGAAAAAAAAGGACCAAATGATGGAGGCAATTATTATCAAAAAGGAGATGACGATAACCAAAGCGAAGAGGAAAGAGGATTGAGAAAAGATGAGAAGTTTAGAAAAGAGACGGAAGATTTGGAAGAGATAGGCAGGGAAATGGAAGAAAGAAAGAAACAAAAACTGAAACAATTTAGAATGAAAGGGGTAAAAACGAAAAAACAAATTAGAAAAGAAGAAGAATCTAAGGTGGGCGGACAGATTACAAAAAGAAAGGTTTTTGATCATAAAAGAGAAGATCTTTTTGTGAGAAATAAATTAAAAAATTATTTGCGAAAGATTGAAGAAAAAATAAATAAAACTCACGGACTTTCTACTAAAGAAAAAAAATTGTTTCCAGAAGCTTTAGGCGCTTATAACCCAAGCAAATCCGTGCTTGAAAAAAAGAAATTAAAAAAATTTATTCGCGGCTTAAAACATAAAACATATAAGGGCAGTGATTTTAACAGATTGAAAAAAACCTTTGACACAGATTTTCTAAAAAAGAATCTCGGCAACAAAAGAACAATGAATAAAATCAAAGAGGCGTTATTGGGAGGAGAAAACCGTCTTAAGCATACAATGAAACAAACTTCAAATAGAAATCCGGGAGCTGACAAGATAGGATCAAACTCGGCAAGGGTTAGAGTTGGCAAAAGATTTTAAAATTTTAAAAAAATGCTTTTATTATCTTGGATTGGAATATTTATTATCAGTTTGGCGGTTCTTGTAAAAGCGGCTGATGTTTTTACGGAAAGCAGCGAGAAAATCGGGCTTGCTTTTAAGATTCCCTCCTTTATCGTTGGAATTGCGATCGTAAGTATCGGCACATCCTTGCCAGAACTTGTAACTTCCTTAATCGCTGTGTCTAAAAATGAAACAGAGATAGTTGCCGCCAATGCCATCGGTTCAAATATCGCGAACATATTTTTAGTGATCGGCTTTTCAGCTATTGTCGCCAGGAAAATGAGTATTAAAAGAAGCTTGATAAATCTAGACTTACCGCTCTTGGCTTGCGTGACGACACTGCTTATTTTCATTCTTTGGGATAAGCAAATCACTTTCGTTGAAGGAATTATCGCAATTTTGACTTATATTATTTATTCTTTTTATCTAATTTCATCTGGAAAAGAAAGAAAGATTTTAAGCCATAAGAACGCTAATGATAAAAGTAATAATCATTTACCCGCTACTAGAATTGACCGCTTGAAAATTTTAAAAAGATTATGGAAGCGTCACGAAAAGCTTGAGAAGGGAGTTTTTCCTACTTTATTATTAAGCGCGATCTTTTTATATCTAGGAGCGAATTATACGATTGAATCAATAATTCATATCGCGGACAGTTTAAATATCGCGCCGCCAATAATTGCGATGAGCGCAATGGCGATCGGAACATCACTTCCTGAACTTGTTGTCTCAGTCAGAGCGTCAATGAAAAGAAAATATGAAATCGCTCTGGGAAATATTTTCGGATCTAATATTTTTAACGCTTTAGTCGTTATCGGTATTCCAGCATTATTTACAACCCTAAAAGTTGACGAGATTACTTTTTCTGTCGGACTTCCATTTTTAATCGGCGCCACTGTTCTCTACTTAATTTCAGGAATTTCAAGAAAGATTTATAATTGGGAAGGGATGATGTATTTAATGATTTATGTTTTATTCTTGGTAAAGATTTTCGGGATAGTTTAGAAAAAATCTATGAACATTTTAGAAAAAGAATATTATAAGCAATATGAGAAAGAAATAAATATTGATTTGGCGGTTTGTTTTAATGACTTAAAAAAAGATTCTTCAAAAATTAACTTCAAATATTTAACGGAAGCCTCAGCGGTTTATTCGTCAAATATAGAAGGCAATTCAATGGATTTGAATTCTTTTATGAACGCCAAGACGATGAAGCAGAAGGCTAAACCAAAAGAGTATTCTGAAATTACGGAGTTAGTTGACGCTTATGATTTTGCGCAAAGCAATAAATTAACAGAAGAGAATTTATTAAAAGCGCATCAGATTTTATCAAAGTCATTTTTAATTAAAAGTCAAAGAGGAAAATATAGAGACGATAAAGTAGGAGTTTTTGATCAAAATGGTTTAGTTTATTTAGCAATAGAACCAGAAAAAGTGGCAGAAGAAATGAAGATTTTCTTTGTGACAATTAATAAATTATTAAAACAGGATTTAGATATTAACGAAGTATTTTATTTTGCTTCAATGCTGCATTTAAGATTTGCCCACATTCATCCTTTCCAAGACGGAAACGGCCGCGCCGCGCGGATTTTGGAGAAATGGTTTTTAGCGTCAAAATTGGGAAATAAGGCGTGGCTAATTCAGTCGGAAAAATATTACAAAGAAAACATTAAAGAGTATTATCAGAATATAAATTTGGGAGTTAATTTTTATGAATTGGATTATGAGCGATGCTTGCCGTTTTTGCTGATGCTACCCTTGACATTTCGTTAAAAATTTGATAGAGTGTAAGGTATTTTAATTAGTTTAAATTAAAAATATGAATGAGAAAAATAATTTAGATTGGATGTCAGCAAGTCCAGAAGATGTTAGTTTGGTTGACGAAACAATTGGTAAAATGGGTGAGAAGGGGGAAGTTGTGGAAGCTGAAAAAGAAAAGTGGAATGAACTTGAAAATTCTTTAAAAAAAGATGTTGAATCATTAAGAGAAAATTACGATAAGGCTCTTTTTTGTGGTCTTGTTATTATTTCAATTAAAGAGAAAATAGAGGATTTCACTGTCAATAAGGATTATATAAAAGATTTTCTTGGTAGTGCTAATATAAAATTTACAAAAGAAAATAAAGAAAAGCTTTCTGATTTGGCTTCAAAGTTGTATGGAAATTTATTGGAAGAATTGGAAGGTGGGCAAGAAACACAGCTGGAAAAATCAGAAAAAGAAAAGTGGGTTCTCGTTGAGGATAATTTTAAAAAACGCGTTAAGCAGTGGATAGATTCCTCTTCTGGCGGATCTATTAATGTTTCTTCAATTTTTGATGGTGCTAAGAAAATCTTTCTTGAGAATTTTGATATAGAACCTACAAAAGAAAACGAAGAAAAACTTTCTGCTTTAGCGGTAGAGGCGTATGGCGAACTTTTTAAAGAAAAAGGAAATTCGGAAACAGATCCTCAGGTAGAAAACGAAGAAAATGGTAAAAAAATGGATAAGGAAAATTTAGAAGAACAAAGGCAAAAAATCATAGAAGAGCTAGAGGGATTGGGAGATAAGGGATACATAGATAAAAATAGGCGAGAAGAATTAGAGAGAGAATTAGAGAAAATAGAAATAATGACAAAAGGAACAGAACTTGAAAAACCAGAGGAAAAATTGACATTAGAGTTTATGAGTCAGGATGAAATTGAAAAAATGAGTGCTGAAGGATTAAAGAAGGAAATAGAAAGAGTATTAAAAACTCCAGAATTTGGGCGTGCTAAAAAATATCATGAAGCTGAAGAAAGAGGCGAGGTTCTTGAAGAGACTTCTTTAAATGAATACAATAAAAAATGGAGGGAGCAAAATGAGGGGAAATTTGAGGATTATAATAATTATTTAGAAGCGTTGGAAAAAGAAAGGACAAAGAAAGAAAAGGAAAAAGAACCACGGACTACGAGAGAAGTGATAGAGAAATTGGGACTTTTGAAAGAGTTGGAAATGTTTGAAGAGCATTTGAAATCAAGAGAAATTGAGTTGGCTGAAATAGAGAAATTGAAAAACGGAGAGGAAGTAACTGAGGAAAATAAGATAGAACGCATAAGGGCTTTGGGGGAAGTTGAAAGAGCAAAGATTAATGTTACTACTGCCAAAGGAGTTGGAGCGTCTTTGGAAGTTCCCGAAGGAGGCACGGCTGAGGAAATAAGAAAAGACGAAATGAGAATATTAGATAAAGAAATAATGTTAACAGACCTTCTTTCAAGACAACTTGATAATTATATAAAAATAAATAGTATAGAGAATGAAAAAGTTGAAAGATTAAGCAAAGAAAAGCAGGGAGCGTTCAAAAAATATTGGGGTGCTACTATTGACAAAGTATATGGCAAACTTCCGAATTGGATTACTCATGAAAATAAAGGCGCTAATAACAATCAACAAACAGAAGAGCCAAAAGAGAAGTGGTATAATAGAGGATTATTAAAAAAGGTCTTTGGTGATAAAGCTGAGGAAAGTGAGAATGATCAGGAAAAATTTAATGAAGATAAACTCAAAAATGCGGTGCTTGCTAAGTGCTTGAAAATGTGGGGCGTAACAAATAAAAAAGAGTTAGATGACTTTCTAGACGAAATGAAGAAAAAAGATAAAGAGAAAGGAAAACAAATGGATGTAAACATTGAAGAAGAAAAAGACGCAAAAGAAATAGCAGAGAGTCTTTTTGATGAATATGGGGAAGAAAAAAAGATGGAAGATTTAGTAGAGATAATAAAAGAATTTGGATTTACGCAAAAAGATATTAAAGAGGCGGTGGAGAAAATGAAGATTGATGAAATAAATTATGACGATTATGAAATTGTTGTAGAGCCAAGTGGAAAGTTAGCGCTATGGAATAAAAAAGATGGAGATCCGCCAGTAGAAAAAGGCAAATTATTTAAAAAAGGTTTTGTTGATAATCCTAATGAAATAATAAAAAAGTTATTAGAACAAGAAGGAGGAATGGATATGATTGATGTGATTTTTAATGAAGACGAAATTAGCAAAGTAAAAAATGCCAAAGATATTGAAAGTTTTAATGAAATAGCTAAGAATCATTTATTTAAATTTGATTTTCATAAAGACAACGACAAAGCTACAAAATATTATCACAGCCTCTTGTTTAGTCTTCATAATATGCTTTCTAGTTATTGTAGAAAGGAGATAGATTTAGATGAGCTTTACAAATCAAGTATTAAGTATTTAGCCACAGACAAAAAATATAGTGAAAACGCTGATAACTATTTTGCAGTAGCTTTAGAAAAAATTAAAGAGTTTGTAGAAGCAGAAAAAAATAACAACGATGAGAATTCAAGTGAAGGGGAAGATGGGAAAGAGATTACGGATGAGATGAAAGAAATTAAAAGAGAATTATTTGAGAATGCTGGAAGTAAAAGCAAAGAAGAATTATGGGAGCTTATTTCTGATGTTGAAGAGATTCTATTTGAAGAGAAAGAAGAAGGGAAAGGAAAATTGAAAGATAATATTCAAGAAATAAAAAATAGCGAATATGGTAAAGAAAAATTTACAGATAGAGCAATTACTTATTTACCAAAAGGCGGTGAAGCAATATTTATTGGAGATACGCATGGAGATCCTGACGCAACTGTGTCTATAATTGAACAAGAGAAATTTATTGAAGCAATGGAAGGGGGCGAGAAAAATAAGTATTTAGTATTTTTAGGAGATTATGCGGATAGAGGCAAAGGCGATATTGAAAATCTTGAACAAGTAATAGCGTTAAAGAGAAAATATCCTGATAATGTGATATTACTTAGAGGTAATCATGAGGAACTTGATACGGGTAGTCGCTATGGACTTAACTCGTCTATATCTAAAAGATATAAAGAAGCCGAAAAAGATAGAGGAAGATTATTTAAAAAATATAATAAATTATTTGAAAAAATGCCAGGTGTTTTGGTTTGCGCAAATGGTGTTGTTGCAGTGCACGGAGGAATACCAAGCGAAGATATAAGATCATTGAAAGATCTTAATAATGAAGATAGATTATATCAAATGCGTTGGAACGATCCTATCGATTCTGAAAACTATAAAGAGCACAGTATAAATGAAGATAGAGGCGGAGATAAAGGAAATAAAATTAGTCTCTTCGGTAGAGATGCATTTGATAGATTTATGAAAACAATAGGCGGAAAAGTGATGATGAGAGGACATGAATATGAAGGCATAGGAAAGCCCATATTTGACGATAAACTTGTGACATTATTTTCCAATGGTAAGGGAGGAGAAAAAAGTCATTATAATGCTCATTATATTGTTCCAAAATACGCAAAAATTGGTTTAGAAAATGGGATAGATAAGATAGATGTAAACGACATAAAACAGGTAAATTATTTGAAAATGTCTAATTTGGAAACAGAAGCAGGAGAAATAAGCAAACAATTGGAAGAAAAAATAAAGAAGAAATTAAGAGATGCAAAGAAAGCGAATAAAGAGCAATTTGAAGCTGTGAATGGTCTTATAAGTCAAGTTGATGGAGAAAAAACTGTTGAAGAAAATTGTAAAAAAGTTTCATTTCTTGGTGAATTGCTTATAACAGATTTAGTGAGTTTAATGTCTGATACGGAAAAAAATGAAATTTATGGAATGAAAGCAAAAGATTTAGTTGAGTTGTATAAAAAAATTAAAAGAGAATAATAATAAACTTATAATTTAAAATAAAACCATATGAAACTAATCACAGACAAAATAATTGAGGATGTTGCTGATTCTTTGGGATTGAGATTTTTGCCGGAAGAAAAACAGGGCGAAGTTTTGACAGGCGTGCTGGGGATAATTAGCAAAAGAGCCGGGATGAGAATTGTGGAGAAATTCAGCGAAGAAGAAGCGAAGGAGTTTAACCAGATTTCTAAAGACGATTTGGAGAAAATGGAAGAATTTATGATCGTCAAAAATCCTGAGGCAGAAAATATTTTTAAAGAAGAAGCGGAGAAAGTGAAAGAAGAACTGTTGAATGCGAAAGTGGGGGAATAGCGATGGTTCCATAGTCCCGAATGGCTCAATCGTTGGCTCCATAGTCTCCACAGAGCTATGGAGCCCATATGCAGGCTTATTTATTAAAATAAATTTATAGAATTATTAAGAGTTTGCGCCAAGGCTCCACAGCCCTTCGGGACTATGGAGCCAACGAACGAATTTATTTTAGCAATTAATCTTGCATTTAAAGTTCCACAGAACCATCGTTTAATAACATAATTATGAAACTTAACTTTGATACTATGAATAATACAAATGAACAACAACCAGATTTAAATCCTGATGAAATAATTGAGGAAGATTTAGAACAAGAGCCAAGCATTTCTCAAATCAAAGAAAAAATTAAAGATGGAAAAGAATTAAATAATGAAGAAGAAAAAGTTTTAATGAAAGAACTTGAAATAATAATGGAAGTTGTGAGGAAGCAAGAAGAAGGTGAAATTTTGACTAAAGAAGAAGAAAAAATAAATAACGAGGGAGGAGAAATAATCTCATTAGTTGCTGAAGCTATAGATAAAGGATTTATTTCCGTTGGGAGAGAAATGAATGGAGTAGTAGATAATATGGATGAAATAAAAGATTTTAAAAAACTTAGCGAAGAAGAAAAAACGGAGAGAATAGAAGAGAGAAAAGGTAAAATAGAAAACGCTGCTAAAGAAATGGGTATTAAGTTGAAAGATGATATTGGAGAGATTGAAAAACAGATAGAAGATTTTAGAGAAGAATTAAAAGACAAATATGAGGAATACGCAGAAATTGAAAATAATCTAAACCAAATTCATGGCGCAAATGTTGAAGAAGGAGAAGGGATAAGAAAAATGAAAGAAACTTTCTCCTCTTTAAAGGGAATATATAAAGGCCAGTTGCATATAGCATATCTTGAATATTGGAAAAAATATAAACAAGATCCAAAATTGCTTTTTGAATCTCATGCTGAGCGCGAATTGCTTATGAGCAAATGGGAAGCGCTTATTGGAAATCTTGAAATAGCAGGAGATGCAGAAGAGGAAGTATTAAGAGCTTGGGCGCAATGGGTAAAAGACCATCCAGGAATAACACTCGCCGCATTAGCGTTGGCGCTTGCAGCGGGAATTACAGCAGGAGTTTTGTTGTATCCTGAAGTGATGGCATTTTTAGCAGAAAGAGGCGGAGAAGAAATAATAAAGGAAGTGGGTCCAGAGGTGGCAAAAACAAGTATCTGGGTAGCTGGAAAAGCATTTGCTGTTTCTGCAGCTGGTGTAGCAGCTGGCACAGCTGTTGGTGCAGGATTTTTGGGAAAAGTTATTTCTTTGCTTTCCGATGAAGAGAAAAGAGATAGTCTCGCAGAATGGCTCTGTGGAGCAAAACTTTCAGGAGTTGCTTATTGGGCAAACGGAAGACCAGGCGCAAAAAAAACTGCGTAGAAAACTTTCTAACTTTACAAACTTTTAACTTTATAACTTTTATTTTATGCCAGAATTAAATGAAAATATAAAATTGCAGGAAATAGAAAAATTAGAAAAAGAACTAGCAGAAAAAAGAGCGTCAATTGAGAGCGTGGGAATTGAAAATAGAGAAGCTGAAATTACGAAAGAAAATTTAGGAGAACGACAATCTCAAGCAATTTCAACCCAGCAAACAACAACTGCGATTACAGACGATAAAGAAAAAACAGAAGAAATAATAAAAGACGCCAAAGGAATAAAAAATCTTGACACCGCCAGACAAGTGAAAGTTCTTGTCACTTTAGCGTTTGAAAAAGGAATCGGACACAGCATTAAAGTCGCCAGAAATTTAAACGACGCGTATTTATTAGACGAGCTGCATGATAAATTGGTTGGGGAGTTGAGGAGTGAGTTAGTAGAGAAAGGGAAGTTGAAAGAGATATAAATATTAAAATGATTTTATGGAAATTCAAATCGGCGATTATATCATTGAATTAGCATCTTTAAACCTTGCAATTCTTGCGATGCTTTTTGTTGTTTTAATAGCGCTTATTTACGCCAAAATAAAACTTGCCAAATCGGGACAAATTACGAGATCATTAAATATGGTCATCTTACAAGTTTCAGTTTCTAAAAATATAGAAAAGCAATCTCAAGATAAAAAAGAAGAGCAGAAAGAATATATTTCTATTATGGAACAGCTATTTTCAAGTCTAAGCAATATCCGCGAAGAGATGGCAAAGAAAATTATTTATGGACCGTTTTATTTATCATTTGAAATTGCGACGCCAATTGACAGCAAGGAAATATTTTTCTATGTTTCCGTTCCTAAAAAGTTCCAATCAATTATTGAAAAACAGATCAACAGTTTTTATCAGGACGCCGAAATAAAAAGAGTTGACGATTATAATATTTTTGTTCCCAATGGCGGATCAGCCGCTTCATATATGACTCTTAAAAAACGCCACATTTTTCCGATTAAAACATATCAGCAATTAGAAACCGATCCTCTTTTAAATATCACAAACGCTTTCAGTAAAATTCCAAATGGAGAAGGAGCCGCTTTGCAGATTATTATCAAACCGATTGGCAATATTTGGCAGAAAGAAAGCAAAGATACAATAAGACTGATGCAAAAAGGGAAGGGGTTTGAGAGCGGACATGTTGAATCTTCTTTCATTATGAAAATGTTCAAAGAATTCATCGGCATATTTTTTACGGGAGGAACTAAAACGGACGAGCAGCGCAAACAGGAAGAAGCGCAAGTTAATCTTACTCCGGAACAGGAGGAAACCATCAAAGCGGTAGAAACAAAATCAACCAAAATTGGTTTTGAGACAAATGTCAGATTGGTAGCCTCAGCGCAGACAAAAGAAAAAGCGCAAACATTACTGAAAGAACTGGAAAATTCATTTTCACAATTTAACGCTCCTAATTTAAATTCATTTAAAATTACGGAAACATTTTTGAATAAAGCGGGATTTTTAAACAAAACCATTTATAATTTTATTTTTAGAAGTTTTGAAAAAAGCAGAAAAATAATTCTAAACACGGAAGAGCTGTCAAGTATTTTTCATTTCCCAATTGCAACGACAGACACGCCACAAATAAAATGGTTAAAATCCAAGCAAGCGCCACCGCCAAATAATATCACAGACGAAGGATTACTCTTAGGATACAACGCTTATCGCGGAGATAAAACTGAAATCAAAATAGGTAAAGATGATCGTCGGCGGCATATGTATACAATCGGACAAACTGGAACTGGAAAGTCGGCGTTTTTGGGCGAACTTATCAAGCAAGATATCAGAAATGGCGAAGGACTTTGCGTTATTGACCCGCATGGCGATTTAGTGGAGAGCGCTTTGGAATGCGTTCCAAAAGAAAGAGCGGATGATGTGATTTTGTTTGATCCTTCTAATGTTCAAAATCCGCTTGGCTTAAATTTGCTTGAGTATGACGAAAATTATCCAGAACAAAAAACTTTTGTGATCAACGAGATGATTAAGATCTTTGATAAATTATATGACTTGAAAGCAACAGGCGGACCAATGTTTGAGCAATATATGAGAAACGCGATGCTGCTTATTATGGACGATCCAAGTTCTGGCTCAACTTTAATTGAAATTTCAAAAGTTCTGGCGGACGCTGATTTTAGAAAATATAAATTATCAAAATGCCAAAATTATATCGTCAAAAATTTCTGGGAAAAAGAAGCTGAAAAAGCGGGCGGAGAAGCAGCGCTGGCGAATATGGTTCCTTATATTACGAGCAAGTTAACTCAATTTATTTCTAATGACACGATGCGTCCGATTATCGGACAGCAAAAAAGTTCCATCAATTTCAGAGAGATTATGGATAATCGAAAAATTATTCTCGTCAATTTGTCCAAAGGAAAAATTGGCGAGATGAACGCTTATTTGCTGGGATTAGTAATCGTGGGAAAAATTCTCGTTTCTTCTTTAAGCAGAACAGATATTCCGCAAGAAGAAAGAAAAGATTTTTATTTATACATTGACGAATTTCAAAATTTCACCACGGACAGCATTTCCACAATTCTCTCTGAAGCAAGAAAGTATCGCTTGGTTCTCAATATCGCGCACCAGTTTTTGGGACAGCTTCCAGAAGAAATTCAAAAATCAGTTTTTGGAAATGTCGGAACAATAGTTTCATTCAGAATCGGACCAGAAGACGCGGAATTTATGACGAAACAATTTACACCGAATTTCAATGAACAGGATTTGATCAATATTGATAATTACAACGCCTATGTAAAACTGATGATGAACGGAACGATTAGCGAAGGATTTAATATGACAACTTATCCGCCCGTAAAAGGAAGCAGAGAATTGGCGGAAGCAATTAAAAAATTGTCTACTTTGAAGTATGGACGGGATAGGGAAGTTGTTGAGAGAGAGATTAGAGAAAGGTCGGAAGTAGGGAAGAAATAATTTCTAATTTTCAATTTCTAATTTCTATTAAATTTTCAAGAATTCAATTTTCAAGTAGTGTTTTTAATAGCGGAAATTTAGAAATTAAAGAATTAGAAATTTAATGAAAATTAGAAATTAGAAATTGAAAATTATCTTATCACTCATTATCTGCCATTGCCAAATTTTATACAATTGCTATAATAATGCAACAAGATAATTAAATCTGCGGGTATCGTATAATGGCTTATTATGTCAGCCTTCCAAGCTGAAGACACGGGTTCGATTCCCGTTACCCGCTCTGCGTGTCATGCTAACATGTAAACATGTAAACATTTAAACAAAATGAAACCGCAGAAATTTACATTTAAAGATACAACAAAAGTTGATTTGGGGACGAAGGTTATTTATAAGTATCCTTCTCTTTCAAGGTCAATAGAATTAAATTATATGGTCGTCAACGGTCGTCATCCAGAAAAAGAAAATGAATATATTATGGAGCATGATTGTCAGTTTATAATTTACATTACAAAAGGCAGCGGAAAAATATATGCAGGTGATGAAGTTTTTGATGTAAAAGTTGGTGATACTGTTTATGTTCCGACAGAAAATAAATTTGCTGTGGAAGGAATTGGTCTTGAATATGTAACTACCGAAACGCCTGCTTGGTATCCAGAACAAGCAGAGGTTGTTTCAGAATAAAAATAAAAAAACAAATGAACTTTATAAAAAATATAAATATTATCAGGAGGAATGAATCAGCGGTTTTTAGATTAAAACTGTTTTTTTGTATTGCGTTATTTTTTGTAATATTATTTTCTGTAACCTTGTTTACAAAAATTACTAAAGCAAACGAGCTTGGAGAAAGCCAGAATTTTTTAATTGATTCTTCTTATGATTACAATAGCCGTTCAAATATAGAAGCAACTTTAAAAAATGTCAGCGCGAACGCGTATTTTTATGTGGAAGACGATTATTATAATAGTTTATCCAGCAGTTCTAAAATAGGATTTAATGTGGATTTGAATTCGTTGGCAACAAGTTTTGATAGTGTAATATATCCAAAAACGAGAGAGATTTTTGGATACGAATGGAGTCCTGGAATTGATAATGATAGTCAAATTACTATTTTATTCACAAAAACGAAAGAAACTGTCGGCGGTTATTTTAATCCAAATGACGAATATAAAAAAGAGAATATTTCTGGCGGAAAAAGCAATGAAAGAGAAATGGTTTATTTGAACGCGGCTTTTATGGACGATCAAAGAATTGAGAGTTTTCTCGCGCACGAATTTCAGCATATGATTACCTGGAACCATAAAACGAGACTAAGAGGAATTAATGATGATGTTTGGTTAAATGAAGGAAGGTCTGAATATGTTTCTACGGCAATTGGCTACGACGATAATTATCCAAATAGCAATCTCAAAGCGAGAGTTAATAATTTCTTAAAGAATCAAACAGATTCTCTTGTTGAATGGAAAAATGAAATCATTGATTATTCTTCAGTTAATTTATTCTCGCAATATTTGGCTGATCGTTTTGGAAAAGCGATTTTTAAATTAATGGTTAGCAATAACAAGACTGGAATAGAAAGCGTGAATAACGCCTTAATTAATTTGAATCGTCCGAATATAGATTTTAGAGATATTTTTACGGACTGGACAATCACAAATTACCTGAACGATAAGACGCTATCAGCTGGCAATAGATATGGCTATTTTAATCCAAATCTTTCCTATCAAAATTTCCATTTTAGTCCGACAAAAAGTTATGAGGTGGATGATTTCCTGAAAGTAAATTTTACTTCTTCCATAAAAGATTGGAGCTGCGAATATTATGAGTTTAAAGCTAGTGGAAATAATTATCGGAAAAATATTCTTGAAATTAATTTTGACGGAGATAATCCAGGATTTTTTTCGGTCCCTTATATTGTTTTTTACAACGACGGAGCAAAGAAAGTAAATTATCTTGATTTAAATAAAAATCAGGACGCAAGATTAACAATGGCTGATTTTGGAATAAATATTTCTTCCGTACTGCTAATTCCAAGCAGTCAAAAACAAACTTCCAATAATGGAAACGACGCTAAAAGTTATTCCTTTTCAATTTTTGCCGAAACAGTGGAAAACAAAACGCAATCCAATGGATCTATTTTGAAATCCATAAAAAGCCCCAAAATTTATTCTATTGAAAATAATAAGAAAAGATGGATTGTAGATATTAACGCCTTTGTTTCAAATGGATATAAATGGGAGAATGTTGTCCTGGTTTTAGAAAGTGAGTTAGAAACATTTAAAGCTGGAGAGAATATTTATGCCGCAAATTTAAATCTAAAACAAGATGGCAGCTTGATAAGGGGAAGCGGTTACATGGTTTATTTAATTGAAAATGGAAATAAAAGATGGATAACATCGGAAAAAGTTTTCGTTGCTCTTGGATATGATTGGAATAATATAATTTCAGTTTCAGACGGAGAGTTAAATTTGTATTCTGACAGCGGAGATATAAAATAAAAATTAATTATTAAATAAATTTTAGAACTTCATTATGAAGAAAACTTTTAAAAAGGCGGCTGTTTTATTTTACAGCGTAGCAATCATAACTATTTTCTGCGTAAATAGCGTTATTGCTCAGGTTTCTGTTAATATAGATAATCCAATAAACGCAAATGATTTTACGAAAATCATTGAGAATACTTTGTTGTGGGTTTTAGGCGTTGCCGGATCAATAGCTCTGCTTGCCTTTATAGCTGGAGGAGTTATGTATATGATGTCAGCTGGCGACGAGCAAAAAATCACTACGGCTAAAAAGATTTTTAATTTTACCATAATCGGGCTAATTTTAATTCTTTTGTCGTATTCAATAATTGTAATCACGACTAATATTCTTACCTAAACCTCTAAATTTATACAAAATCATTTTAAGATGAAAGATATAGTAAAAGTAAAAAAAAATTATAGAATAAGAACTGTTATTTTAGTTTTAATGGTATTTTTTAATTGTCCCTTTATTTTCTGCCAGGCAGTTAATAATTTAGATATTCCAAAAATAATTTATAGATCGCAATGGGGAGCGAATGAAGCGAAAGTTGTTTCGCCAGCGCAATATGCCAGGACAGATAAATTTATTATTCATCACACCGCCAGTTCAAAATTGGTTCCGGATTCAGACGGCAGCGGCGAATATAAAAATATGGTCAATAACATATTTTTATATCATATCAACGGACGAGGATGGAATGATATCGGCTATAATTATTTAATTGATCCAAACGGAAATATTTACGAAGGAAGAAACGGCGGAAATAGAGTTGTCGGCGTGCATGCAGGCAGTTATAATACGGGCAGTATCGGAATTTCGGTTTTAGGAACTTATGGCGGGACAGTAAAAAACGAACATATTTCCCACCCGCTCACTTCCAAAATTATAAAATCGCTGGAAAAATTAATTGGCTGGGTAGCGGCAAATAATAGCATAAGCTTAAATAAAATCATTGGCCAAAATTCCAAAGGCAAAAATCTTGACGGCGTTGTCGGTCATCGCGATGTCGGAGCGACCAATTGTCCCGGGGACGAGTTGTATCAAAAATTAGGCAGCATTCAAAATAATGCTATCACTTACGCTAATATATATAAAAACTACGCGTACCAAATCGGCGGAGACAAGGCTGTTTATATTCTCGCAGACGGTTTTAAAATAAAATTCAATTCCGCCAAAGAATTGCCAGGCGCGTATCAAGACAATATTATTAAGCCGATCTCTACAACTCAGCTGGAAATGTATAAATATAAAAACATCATCATTTACCCAGATGGAAGCTTGTTGCAAAAATTTGACGAGCCAACCGTTTACTATTTAGAGAATGGCAAGAAAAGAGCAATGAGCATGAGTGGCGCAGATTTTGTGAAAATGGGATTTAAGACCGCAGATTTAAAAAATGTTTTTGAGAGCGATTTAAAAATATATGATGACGGCGCGATCATAAAATATGGGACAGACGGAAGTTTATTGAGCGCTAAAAACGGCACTGTTTATTTTATAGAAAAGGGACAGAAAAGGAAATTTACCTCAGCGCAGCTTTTTGAATATTTAAATTACAAATGGGAAGATGTTAAGGAAAGTTCAGAAATAGATTTTTACTTAGAAGAATTGGATATGATTTATCCTGATGGAGTTTTAGTTAAAAGCGTCAGAAATAATACGGTGTATCTAGTTGAAAATAAACAGAGAAGAGAAATAACTTCAGGTGTTTTATTTAAGACTTTAAATTACGAATGGGAAAATGTGCTTTCAATATCTGAAGACGAGATGGATCATTTTCCAGTCGGCGCGAAAATGGTTTATCCTGATGGAGTTTTGGTAAAAGATGATGATTTCCCAGCGGTTTATTTAATTAAAAATGGCAAAAGAAAAGAATTTACTTCACTGGCTTTGTTTGAAAAATTGGGATATAAATGGAGCGATATAATTTCTATTAAGGCGGAGGAAATGAGCAATCATCCAATGGATGGCAATGTCTTATATCCCAATGGAATATTGATTAGGTCCGCAGATTACCCCGATATTTATTTGTTGGAAAATAGTAAAAAGAGAAAAGTGACTTCTCTAAAATTATTTGAAAAATTAGGATATAACTGGGACAATGTCACTGTTCTTAATTCCGATGAATTCAAAGATTATCCTGACGGAAAAAATTTGATTTATCCTGATGGAACACTAATCAGAAGAAAAGGCTACCCTGTTGTTTATAAAATAGAAAATGGAACAAAAAAAAGATTTACCTCGCTTGCTTTATTTGAAGCGACAAAAAGCGATTGGGCAGCCGTTCTTGATTTGAACAAAGAAGAATTTATGGCTTATCCTGACGGCGGAATTTTGAAATATCCAGAGGGAACTTTAATTAGGCAAATTGGCGGTGATAAAATTTATGTAATGAAAAACGGTAATGCTGAATGGATAAAATCTATGGAAGAATTCTTGGCGGCTAAATATAAATTATCTAGTGTTCTTGAAATTACCGCTGAAGAAATGAGCTTGTATATTAATGTTGAAAAGAAGGAAATAAAAAATAATGACAGCGCTAATAATTCTAAGGAAGATGATAATGCAAATAATAATACCGAGGATACGAACGACGAACCTTTGATGAGAGTGTCTATTTATGCAACGACAAGCGAAGATATTGTGATTACAGCTAATGGAGATTATACAGTAAATTATTATAATGCTAATAACACAATTTCCAAAACAGAAGATAAATTTTCAGGAGAACAAACAGCTGTTTCTTATTTTGATTCCGCGGACTATTTAAAATTTATTCCAGCAACTGAAAATGTGATTTTAGAAGTTTTGTCTTACGAAGATCTCTCCTGGAATAAAGAAGTTAATGACAATAAATTCAGAGGAAATATTGAAATTAAATATTCTGGTACCTCTGATAAATTATGGGTTATCAATGAATTATTATTGGAGGATTACGCTAAGGGAATTTCTGAAGCGGCGGATAGCAGTTCAGAAGAATATTTGAAAGCTTTTTCAGTAATTGCGCGGACTTACGCAATGTCTTATCTTGAAAAAGGAGGCAAGCATATTGGCGAACCATTTTATTTAAAAAACAGCCGTAATGGCAACGGCAATGATCAGCATTATAAGGGGTATAATTTTGAAATGAGAGCGCCGCAAATTGTTGCGGCTAATAAATCAACTACTGGCTATATTATAAATTACAAAGGCAATCCGATTGTCGCGGCGTACTCTTCCGATTCTAGCGGCGTGACGAAAAGCGGCTGTGAAGCATTAAGCTTAAGCTATTGCGGTAATGATTACGCTTATCTTGGCGGCGGGGTAGCAGATCCAGAAAACACAAAGCATAATCCCGCTAAAATTGCCGCTAGCCACGGCGCTGGCGTGAGCGCCGTCGGCGCATACCAAATGGCTGTTAATGGAAGTGGCTGGCAAGAAATTATTAAGCATTATTATTTAGGAGTTGAGGTGGAGAAATATTATTAAGATAATTGTTTCAAAAATGTCATTGCGAGGAGTAAAATTATCCGTAGGATAATTGAGCGACGAAGCAATCCCGTAACTATGCACGATGAATTTAATCACGGGATTGCTTCGTCGCCATTTCATTCGCTACGCTCATTCAGGCTCCTCGCAATGACAGCTTTAAACTATCTCCTATGTCCGAACAAATAAAAATCTTAGGCGTAAAAATAGATAAAATTAATAATCAAAAAATTCTTGATAAAGTTGAAGGTTTTTTGTTATCTAATAAGCAAAATTATATCGTCACCTTAAATTCTGAAATAATTCTGAAGACGCAAAAAGACGAAGAATATTTTCATATTTTAAATAACGCGGATTTATCTATAACTGACGGAATTGGATTAAAACTTGCTGGCTTAGTAAGTGGTTGTAATATTGAAAGAATTCCTGGAGCTGATTTAACAAAACAGATTTTACAGATTGCTCAAAATAAAAAACTAAAAATCGCAGTTTTAAATTGGAGAGGGGGATTGTCTGAAAAAGAAGATATTGAAAAAGCTTTAATAAAAAAATACCATGGCTTAGAATTTATTATAGAAGATATTGAACGAGATTTTGTGAATTTTACAGAAACAGAAAGTTTTGTAAACTTACAAAACTTTGAACCAGCTATTTTATTTGTCGCGTTAGGCGCTCCGTATCAGGAAAAATTGATTTATCATAATCTAAGCAAAATACCATCTGTAAAATTAGCGTTAGGCGTCGGCGGATCTTTTGATTTTATTTCTGGCAAAATCAAACGCGCGCCTTTGCTTTTTCAGAAATTAGGATTAGAATGGTTATGGCGGTTAATAATGCAACCAAAAAGATGGAAGCGGATTTATAACGCGGTGATTGTTTTTCCTTGTAAATTTATCAAATGGAAATTTGTT
The DNA here is from genome assembly GCA_030638825.1 of bacterium. Taxonomy (GTDB): domain Bacteria; phylum Patescibacteriota; class Minisyncoccia; order JAHIHE01; family JAGLIN01; genus JAGLIN01. Next base: position 23,804 of record DAOWDU010000029.1, read on the forward strand.
AATAGAACACCGAGGGTTCCATAGTCTCCGCAGAGCTGTGGAACCCAAAATGCAAGTCATTGGATATTCTAAAATTCTATTATATAAAAACTACTTGCAAATACAGTTCCACAGCCTCACTCCACTGCGGTTCCGTTTCGGACTATGGAACTATCGGAGTTGATGAATTGATTAGCGAGTCTGACGAATTGCGTGGAGAAGCTTATGAGATTTTTTTGGAGAAGTTTCGTTCTATAAAAAAATAATTAGAAACAGAAAACATTGACTTACAACACAGACGAACACAGATAATATAAAAAATCGTCAACATAATCAGTGTTCATCAGTGCCTTTAGTCAGTGTTTATCAGTGTGCTATTAATATATTAAAATTTTCTATGTCAAAAAAAATACGGACAAGATTTGCGCCAAGTCCTACTGGAGCGCTTCATGTGGGAAGTTTAAGAACAGCGCTTTATAATTATCTTTTTGCCAAGCATAATAAAGGCGATTTTATATTGAGAATTGAAGATACAGATAAGGCAAGATTTGTGGAAGGATCTATAGAAAATTTAGTGAAGATATTGAATTTAACAGGGTTGAAATATAATGAAGGTGTGTTCGCAGATAATGATGTAAAAATCGTTCAGAGAGGCGATTTTGGGCCGTATGTGCAGTCAGAAAGGTTAGAAATATATAGAAAATATGTTGATGAACTGATAAAAAATGATTATGCGTATTTTTGCTTTTGCAGTCAAGAACGGCTGGAAGAAATGAGGAAAGATCAGCAAGCGAAAAAAACAGCGCCGATGTATGATGGGAGGTGTAGGGGATTAAGTAAGATAGAAGTTGAGAATTTGTTGGATAAAAAAACACCTTATGTGATCAGACTAAAAACTCCGAAAGAAGGCTTTACAGAATTTAATGATTTGATTTATGGAAAAATAAAAATAGAAAATAAAATAATAGACGATCAGGTTCTGATAAAATCAGACGGCTATCCAACATATCATTTGGCGAATGTTGTTGACGATCACTTAATGGAAATTTCTCATATTATCCGCGGCGAAGAGTGGCTGCCATCAACACCGAAGCATATTTTATTATACAAAGCATTCGGCTGGGAAATTCCTGAATTCGCGCATTTGCCGCTTTTACTAAATCCCAATAAAAGCAAATTAAGCAAGCGCCAAGGCGATGTCGCTGTGGAAGATTATTTGGAAAAAGGATATTTACCAGAAGCTCTCTTAAATTTTATTTTATTCCTTGGCTGGAATCCAAAAACAGAAGAAGAAATTTTTTCTTTAGAGGAAATGATAAAACGATTTGATTTGCCTGGAGTAAATAAAACTGGCGCGATTTTTAATACGGAAAAATTGGATTGGATAAATGGAGCGTATATTCGGGAGATGGATTTGGGGGAGCTTACTAAACTATGCGTGCCATATTTAAAAAAGGCAGGAATTTCGGAACTAAGTTCTGGGTACCCAGAACTTAGTTCCGAAACACAATTTGATTATTTGAAGAAAGTTATTTCGCTTGAGCAGGAACGGATGAAAAAAATAAGTGAAATAGGGGAGTTGGTAAAATTTATTTTTGTTGATAAATTGGAATATAATAAAGAGTTGTTGATTTGGAAGAAGATGAGTTTTGAGGAGGTGAGGAATAATTTAAAATTAGTTTATAATGAATTAGAGAAAATAGAAGAAGATAATTTTACTAAAAATAACTTAGAAAAAGTTTTGAGAGATTTGATGGAGCGAGAGGGGATTAAAGCGGGGGAATTGTTATGGCCTTTGCGAGTTGCTTTGACTGGGTTGAAAGGTTCGCCAGGGCCGTTTGAAGTGGGGAAGGTTTTGGGGAAGGAGAGAGTTTTGGGGAGAATTAGATTTGCTGTTAAGTTGTTGGAATAAAATCTGTGTTTGTCTGTGTGCTATTAAATAATTAGACACAGAAAAACACAGACTAAAGGCACAGACAAACACAGATACGAACTTTTATTATTGAACAAATTTCTAAAATATACTATAATAAAATTAGTTTAAATAAAAGTTTTATTTTAAAATGCTCACAATCAAACACAAAAAACTAATCATCACATTCTTTATAGCGTCTTTTATCTTGACGCCGTTTTTTGGTGTGAATACAAAACAGACCAGCGCTGATTTAGTAGATGAAATAGAAGATCAAATTGAAGAAAAAAATGATAAAATAAAAAATCTGGAAAATCAGGCGGAGGAATATAAGGATGTTATTTATGATCTTAGAGTAAAAGAACAAAGTTTGGAAAATGAGATTGAACTTTTTGACGCGCAAATCGCGCAGTTGGATCTTGAAATAGAAGCAACCCAAATGCAAATAGATCGGGCGAATTTGGAAATAAATAATTTGCTGCTTAGAATTCAAATTAAGGAAGACGAAATAGAAGATCAGAAAGATGTGTTAAAAAAAATAATTAGAGAATTGAATGATTACGACAAAGAGTCAATGCTGGAAATTATTTTGAAAAGCGAAGAGTTTTCTGACTTTCTAAATCAAATTGAATATACCAATACTGTCGGAGAGAAAATAAAAGGAGTGCTTGATGATTTAAAAAATATAAAAAGCGAACTTGAAGAAGAGAAAAAAGAACTGCAAGACAATAAATTAAAACTTGAAGAATTAAGCGCGGAACTTTTGAATAAAAAAGAAATCGCGGACGCGCAAAAAACAGCGAAAGAAGTTTTGCTCAAGGAGACAAGAGGAAAAGAATATAGATTTCAGGATTTATTATTTGGTGTCAGGAATCAGAGAAAAACAATCTTGGGGGATATCAATAAATTAAAGCGCGACAAAAAAGCGGAAATTGCGAGAATTACAGCAGTGTCAGAAAGGCCATCAGAGAATCTTGCTTCCACAAAATGGTATTTTTCCCAAAATGATCCGCGATGGAAAAATATGACCATCGGATTTTCAAATTCAACCGTTGACGATTATGGATGCGCGATTTCGTCCGTGGCGATGGTTTTCAAATATTATGGCATAGGTATAGACCCCGGCCGTTTAGCAAAACAGCCGATCTATTATCGCGATTTAATTTACTGGCCGAATCAATGGAGATTTCTTGATTTGGTTAAAAAAACAGGACATAAATCAGGCGGATTAACTAACGCTGACTGGAATCTAATAGATCGTGAAATTGCCAGCGGCCATCCTGTGATTGTGTTTATTAGGACCCGCGGAAGCGCTGGACACTATGTTGTGATTCATAGCAAGGATTCCAAAGGCTATATCGTTCACGATCCCGTTATGTGGAACGGTCAAAGCGGCGCGAATATTTATCTTTCCACAACCAAAAAATATCTATCATCAATTTACGGAACAAGCACAGTTGTTGACCAGATGATTATTTATCATTAAAATATATAAAAGGAGGGAGATAGAATGAAAGTTGTTTTTCTTTGTGTTATAAAAATTCTCTTTCAATGTCGTAAAAGCTACCTTGTGCGACATTGTAACAATCTTTTAAAACCCGCTTCTCTGACGGGTTTTAGTTTTAATCTGTGTTCTTCTGTGCCTTTAGTCTGTGTTCGTCTGTGTGCTATTTTTTGTTAATAACATCTTTTCCAACCCATTTTCTCAAAACTTCTGGCACAATAATACTCTCATCTTTTTGCTGATAATTTTCCAAAATCGCAATCATCGGACGGACAGTTGGCAAGGCAGTATTGTTTAACATATACACAAATTTTTTATTATCATCTTTATCTTTATATTTCACATTCAATCTTCTCGCCTGCCAATCCAGAAAATTAGACGCTGAACCTGTTTCGCCGTAACTATTTCTATTTGGCATCCATGCTTCAATATCAAACATTTTATATTTTCCCGCGCCCATATCGCCAGTGCAAATTTGCAAAAGACGATAAGGCAATCCTAAATCTTCGTGCAATTCTTTTGATATCTCTATCATCTCTTTTTGGATTTTATCAGATTCTTTAAGATTAGCTTTGCAAATACAAACCTGTTCTACTTTCATAAATTCATGAACGCGATAAATTCCTTTTGTGTCTTTTCCATAGCTTCCGATCTCGCTTCTATAACATTGTGAAAATCCGCAAATTTTCAACGGCAAATCTTTTTCGTCTAAAACTTCGTTAGCGTAATAAGCAAGTAAAGATGGTTCCGCTGTTCCAACTAAAAACTTATTTTCTTTTTTTGTTGTGCCATCAGCTAATTTTTCATCATTAGCGATTTTATAAATCTCGTCAACTTCAGGATTATATTCTTTGCCAGCAAAATAGCCGCTGCCAAATAAAGCGAATTCTCTCACTAAAGTCGGCGGAATCATCGGCGTAAATCCTTTGCTGATTAATTTCTCCAGCGCTAACATCATCAAGCCCATTTGCAGCATCACCGCTTCATTTTTTACATAGTATCCCCGATACCCTGCTGTTTTTACCCCGCGTTCAAAATCAATTAAATCTAAATTTTTGGCTAATGTTATATAGTCTTTCGGCTCAAAATCAAACTCTGTCGGTTCGCCCCATTTATAAACTTCCACATTATCATTTTCATCTTTGCCAACTGGCGTATCTTCGGATGGAATCGTTGGAACTTTTATCATTAAATCTAAATACTCTTTTTCTACTTCTCTAAATTCTTTCTCTATCTCAGCGATTTTAGTTTTTATTTTCTTGCCTTCTTCAATCTGTTCCCCTGTCGGTTTCTGCCCTTGAGTATTTTTCGCTAATTTATTTTTTATTATTTGCAACTCATCAATTTTTGAAATAAATCCCCTCCTCTCTTTGTCAATTTGAAGAAGCTGATCAACATCCAAATCAATATTCTTATTACTGACTGCTTCTTTAATCTTCTCTGAATTTTCTCTAATGAATTTTATATCTAACATAGTTTTTGATTAAATTTTTAATAATAATTATTTTTTGCCATCAATCTCATCTGAAAATCTCTTAAAGAATTCTTTCATAAATTGATCCCTACTCCTACCAATTTCTTTTCCTGCTTTAGTCAATAATTTATTTTTAATATATTTTAATTTAAACTCGTATTCCATTAAACTAGAATCTTCTTTTGTGTAGGAATAATCTTTACCGCTTTTCGCTAAATGCTTTTCATTTCCAGTATAAAGTATATTAGAACCAAAACTCCCAGCAAACAAAAAAGCGCGCGCAATTCCAATTGCTCCAATTGAGTCTAATTTATCAGCGTCAAATAAAACTTTAGCTTCAATTGTTTTTGGAATATTAGCGTTTCTATATCTATGTGTTAAAACGCAATGTACAATATTTTCAATGCTTTTATTATCTATTTTATATTTTTTCAAAATCTTCTTAGCAATTTTTGCGCCCTCTTCCGCATGACAAAATTTGCCTCCATTTTTCATTTCTTGTTTTCTACTAATATCATGTAATATAGTTGCCACTTCTAAAATTTGCAAATTAGCTTTTTCTTTTTTTCCTAATTTCAAAGCAAGCATTCTTACTCTTTCAATATGCGTCCAATCATGACATCCGCTTGCGCCCTTAAAATATCTTTTAGCTTCTTTTTCTATTTGATTAATTATTTTTTTATTTATCATACTTTTTATGTTGGATAGTTTCAAACATAATTATATTTTTCTAGTTTTTTTTGGTCGCATCATCGGAAAAAACACCGTATCTCTAATATTTTCCTGATTAGCTAAAATCATAAATAATCTATCAATTCCTACGCCAAATCCTGCCGTTGGGGGCATTCCATATTCAAGCGCTTCAATAAAATCTTCATCTGTCATTTGCGCTTCCTTATCTCCTGCTGTTCTGAGTTTAGCTTGTGCATCAAATCTTTCCTTTTGATCTATTGGATCATTTAATTCTGAAAATCCGTTTCCGACCTCTGAACCAGCAATTAAAATTTGAAATCTTTGAACTTTATTTTCGCTATTATCTTTTTTCTTAGCAAGTGGCGAAATATCTAAAGGATGATTTATTAAAAATGCTGGCTGAACTAATTTCGGACGAACTAATTTTTTATAGAGCTGGTCAATTAAGCGTCCCCTACCAACTGTCTTGTCAAATTTAATTTTCTTCTCTCTCAAAACCTTTTGCATATCTTCTGTGGATGGATGTTTTTCAATATCAACTCCTGATTTTTCTAAAATAATTTCTCGAAAATCAATTCGTTGCCAGGGAGTTTTAAAATTTAAAATCTCATCTTGATATTTAATTTCTAAAGTTCCAAATGTTTTTTTAATAATCGCTGTATAAAAATCTTCTGTAAATCTCATCAGTTCTTCATAGTTAACATAAGCGCAATAATATTCAAGCATTGTAAATTCTTGAAGATGTTGAGTGCTTATTCCCTCATTCCTAAAAACTCTGCCGAGCTCATAAATTTTTTCAAACCCGCCGACAATTAATCTTTTCAAATGAAGCTCTAAAGAAATTCGTAAATATAAATCTGTATCTAATTTATTATGATGAGTTATAAATGGTTCTGCATCTGCTCCCCCTGGAACGCTTTCTAAAATAGGAGTTTCCACTTCCAAATAATTATTACCATTTAAGTATTCTTTAATATTATTTATGAATTCAATTCTTTTAATAAATAAATTTTTAACATCTTTATTCATTATTAAATCTAAATATCTTTTTCTATATTTTATTTCTTCGTCTTTCAACCCATACCACTTCTCTGGCAAAGGCAAAAGCGACTTGGTTAAAAGTTTATATCCTCCAACATTCAAAGTCTGCTCACCTCTTTTGGTTGTAAATAAAATTCCTCTTGCTTCAATAAAATCGCCCATATCTAAATTCTTGAGCATCGCGTATTCTTCTTTACCGATTTCATCTCGTTTAAAAAACAACTGGATTTGTCCGCTTTGATCTTCAATATTCGCAAAAGTCAATCCGCCGTGCGCTCTAATCATTCTTATTCTCCCCGCCAAAATAATTTCTTTTTCTGATTTAGAAAACTCGTCAAAATTATCAAAAGCTTGTTTTATAATATGCGTTCTTTCACACTTCGCGGGATACGGATCTATGTCAGCTTCTTTTATCTTATTTAATTTATCAAGTCTAGCTTGTTTTAATTTGTCTATCATTGATTTAATTTTAATTTAATACTACTCTAAATATACTATTTTAGTTTGAATTAGTCAAAAAAATAACGGATTGTAAAATCCGTTAATAAATAATAAAAATTTATTTTATTTCAATAATTTTATATTTTACTTTCCCCTTCGGAGTTTCAACTTCAACTTTGTCATTTACTTTATGTCCCAAAAAAGACATTGCCAGCGGTGATTCATTAGAAATCCTGCCTTCTGACGGATCGGCCTCGTTGGAGCCAACAATGGTGAGCGTGCGTTCAATTTTTCCATTCTGCGCTTTTATTGTAGATCCAATATTAACAACATTGGATCTGGAATGGCGGTCATCAATTGTCTCCGCATTTTTAAAAGTTTCTTCTAACTCCGCAATTCTTGACTCGTTAAGCGCTTGCTGTTCTTTCGCTTCGGAGTATTCCGCGTTTTCACTCAAATCTCCCAATTCTTTTGCGTCCTGAATGCGTTTTGATATCTCCTGTCTTTTTGATGTTTTTAAATAATTGAGTTCTTCTTTTAATTTTTTTAAACCATCTGTTGTAATAAATTCTTTTGCCATTTTTTTATTTTATTTAATTATTTTATAGAGCTGCTAAAAGTAGCAATTTATAAAATTAAAAACCCGCCAAACAAGCTGGGTAAAAATTACTTGTATCATAATATCATATTGAAATTGTATGTCAACCCCTTGCAACGAAATCACTTCACAATCTTATCCACAATTCCATACTTCCTCGCCTCTTCCGCGCTCATATAATAATCACGGTCAGAATCTTTTTCAACTTTTGCGAATGGCTGGCCGGTATTTTTAGCGAGAATTTTATTAAGACGATCCTTCACTTTCAAAATATGTTTTGCCGAAATATCAATATCGCTCGCCTGCCCTTCCGCGCCGCCCATAACCTGATGGATTAAAACTTCCGCATTTGGCAGAATAAATCTCTTCTTTTTCGCGCCGCTGGATAATAGAAGCGAAGCAGCGGAAGCGGCAAGCCCGACGCAAGTTGTTGAAATATCGCACTTCACATAATTCATCGTATCATAAATCGCTAACGCCGAACTCACAACTCCGCCTGGTGAATTTATGTAAAGCTGAACATCTGCTTTTCCATCCTGCTTTTCTAAAAATATAAGCTGAGCAATGATCGTATTCGCCATGTCATCATTAATAACGCCGCTCAAAAAAATAATTCTCTCCTTTAATAAGCGCGAATAAATGTCATAAGCTCTCTCGCCATAGTTTGATTTTTCTATTACGGTTGGGATTAGGTTCATAATTGTAAGATTAAATAGTTAGTAAAATTGTCATTGCGAGGAGCCCGATTGAGCGTAGCGAAGAGATGGCGACGAAGCAATCCCGTAATTAAATTCACTGGACATAGTTACGGGATTGCTTCGTCACTCCACTTCGCTATCGCTCCGTTACGCTCCTCGCAATGACAGTGAAAAATTAAGCTTTATTACTTTCCGCAATTCCTTCTAATATCCCAAAAACTTTCTCATTCATAATAACCCCCGCCATATGATCTTTGAACTTCTCCAAGTCCATATTCTTCCTTAACTCTTTTTCGTTAGGATAAAACTTCAAAGTCTCATTAACTTTCTGCTCTATCTCTTCATCGCTTATCTTTATTTCTTCCTGCAAAGAAATTTCTCTCATCACTAATCCCGTCTTAGTTCTCTTCTCCGCCATTGGCTGCCATTCATTTTTTAATTTCTCAAGATTAGTATTTACATTTTTCAAATACTCCTCAAATTCAATTCCCGTCTGAGTAATATTATTTTTGAATTCGTTAATCATATTATTCAATTCCGATTCAATCAAAATTTCCGGGATTTCCACTGTTATTTTCTCTGCCACCTGATCAATCAATTTGCCTCTTAGTTTTTCTTTCGCTTTCCCCTCTTCTTCTATCGTCATTCCTTTTCTCATATTCTTTTTTAAATCTTCCAAACTTTCAAATTTGCCAAGCCCTTTCGCAAACTCGTCGTTTACTTCTGGCAAATCAACTTTCTGCACTAAATTAATTTTGACTTTAAAACTCGCTTTCTTTCCCGCCAAATCCTTTTTATAATTCTCTGGGAAAACTAAGTCAAATTCTTTTTCCTCATCTTTTTTCATTCCGATTATTCTGTCTTCAAATCCCGGCACAAATTTTCCTTGTCCAATTACTAGAGGATGATTTTTGCTTTCTCCGCCTTCCAATTTTACGCCCGCGACTCTTGTCTCAAAATCAATTTCCACCCGATCATCTTTCTCAGCAGCTTCATTTTTAGTCAGATAACTTGCCTTTTTCTTCTGTAAAGTTCTTATTTCTTTTTCTATCATCTCATCATCTATTTTCTTGACTTCCATTTTTCCAAACACTGTTTTGTAATTGCCCAATTTTATTTCTGGCATCACGGAAATGACAATTTTATATTCCAACGGATTACCCAGCGCTGATTTTGTAATTTCCACTTTCGGCTGACCAAGAGGGTTTAATTTATTTTCTTTAATTATTTTAAAATAAGAATCTTCAATCGCCAGCTGATTTGCTTCTCCTGAAATAGCGTCATCACCTAACTGTTTTTTAGCAACATTTTTAGGAACTTTCCCATCCCGAAACCCGTCTAGCTTAATATTCTTAGCTAATTTATCCAAAGCATTATTTAGATACTTTTCCATTTCCTCCACAGAAATCTCCACGCTTATTTCTTTTTGTGATTTTGGTAAATCTTTAATTGTATTTTTCATTTGGTTTGTTTATTAATAATTTAATTTAATTACAAACTGTCATTGCGAGAAGCCTTCGGAGCGTAGCGAACGAAATGGCGACGAAGCAATCCCGTGACCAAGTCATTTGGACATAGTTCTGGGATTGCTTTGTCGTTCAATTATCCTTCGGATAATTTCACTTCTCGCAATGACAGATAATTTCTACTTTCCCAACTCCCTCATCAACACTGGCACTACTTGTTTCTTTCTTGAAACAATATTTTTCAAAAACATTATCTCATCCTCAATCTTACTCCCAAAAACTTTTTGACTTAAAATATTTTCTTCCTCCCTAACAATATACAAATAAGAATTATTTTTAATAATATCAACCACCGCAAAAAATAAATAATCTAATTTCTCTTTTCTCTTCTTATTTACTAATTCTTTAATAATCTTATTTTTCTGAATATTTACGCTTTCTGGCATTGTCGTTTCCCAAACGCCAATGCCTACTTTATTTTTTCCCATCTCAAACTGCTTGTAATCTTTATTTATAATATCTCTCACAGAAATTCCCTTTAAGCTTGATTTCGCCGCAAATAAATCTTTCGTAAATTCTTTAAGATTTAATTTAGCGATTTTATTTAGTTCTCTAAGTATTTTTTTATCATCGCTTGTAGTTGTTGGCGAGTTAAAATTTAGCGTATCAGAAATAATTCCCGCAATCATTAGTATCGCCGAGATTTTATCTATCTTAATATTTTTCTCTCGCAGGATTTTATAGATTACAGAACCTGTGCAGCCTATAGATTCAATTCTACAATAAATCGGTTTTGAAGATTGCAATCCGCCGAGATTATGATGATCAATAATCGCCAGCAAATTATCTTCTGTCAGTCCGTCTATTATCTGATTCGGTTCTGTCGTATCAACAAGAACAACTTTCTCATTTTTTATTTTCTTTAAAATTCTTGGCTTTTTTATTTTTAATAAATTTAAAACAAACCCTGTTTCGTTGTTTATCTCATCCGCTGTCACCGCTTCAACTTCAAGCCCAAACATTTTCTTTCCAAGCCTTGAAACCAAAATCGCCGCCAAAACCGAATCCGCATCTGGATTTTTATGCCCGATAGAAATGATTTTTTGTTTCATATTTTTGTTTTTAAAATTTATTCAATATCCAATTCACTCCTTATTCTCTTTAACCTCCTCATCTTCATTTTTCTCTTCTGACTTTTTTTCATCATCAGAATTTTCCTCTTTCTTATTTTCCACAACATCAATCTTCCACCCCGTCAATTTCGCCGCTAAACGGACATTCTGTCCCTGTTTGCCGATCGCCAAAGATAATTGATCTTCATCCGCGTAAGCAGTCGCGATTTTTTTATCTTCATCTATGTCAATATGCGATATTTTCGCGGGTGACAAAGCGTGCTGAATATAAGTTCCGACATTTTCATTCCACTCAATGATATCGATTTTTTCTCCGCCGAGTTCATTGATAATCGTTTGAATTCTTGTTCCTCTTTGTCCAACACACGAACCAACAGGATCTATTCCATTTTCATTTGAGTAAACCGCCACTTTAGCTCTTGAGCCAGCCTCGCGCGCGACTGATTTTATTTCCACAGTTTTGGAAAATATTTCTGGAACTTCAAGTTCAAATAATTTTCCGATGATTTCGGGATTAGTTCTGGATAAAACCAAGCTAGCGTCTCTTGATTCTTTCTCAACTTTAACAATGTAAATTTTAAGTCTTCGCCCCACTTCATATTGCTCGCCGCTTATCTGTTCAGCTGGATAAAGAATGCCAACCGCTTTTCCGATATCAACAAAAACATTTCTTCCTTCAACTCTCTGGACTGTCCCGTTCACAACCTCCCCTTCCTTGTCTTTAAACTCATCAAAAATTGCCGCTTTTTCCGCTTCTCTAATTTTTTGAATCATAACTTGTTTGGCTGTCTGCGCGGCAATTCTCCCAAAATCACTTTTTGAGGGAAGCGCGATTTCTATCTCGTCATCAATTTCAGGTTTCTTCTTAAATTCTTTTGCTTCTTCAATTGTCAAATTCCTTTCTGGATTAAATTTCTTTTTCACCAAATCTTCTTTATTTTCAAATTCTTCTTTTTTGCTATTTTTACTATCCTTTTTAATTTTTACTTTTTTTGCTTCTTTTATATCCTCTATATTATCCTCACCATTTTCTTCATCATCAATTTCTTCCGCGACAATTTTAACTTGAAAAACTTTTATGTCTCCCGACACTTCGTCAAAATTAACTTTTATAATTTGCCCTTTCTCGCAATACTCTTTTTTATACGCCGCCGCCAAAGCCGCTTCCACAACATCTATCGCAACTTCTTTTGAGATTCCTTTCTCCTCACATATTTGATTAATCGCCAACACGAATTGTTTCTGATCCATAGTTTTTATTTATTTAAATTAAATTTTGAATTATTTTGAAAGCCTTTTTTAAAAAAACCTATCCGTTTCTTCGGGTAGGCAATCGTTTCTCATCTCCTTAATAATTACAGTGTAGCATAGAATAAAATTATGTCAAATTCATTAAACATCCAATATCCAGTTTCTAATTTCCCATTTTATACCACCCTAATTCTTCTTCATTAACAACATATATCTCATCCCATTTTTTGCCGGAGCTGATAAATTCTTCCGCTGAAATATTAAGCCAGTGTTTGATTTTGTTGCTATCTATTTCATAAACTTTATAATCGTTGCTTGCTCTGACAAGATAGCTTTCTTGATAATTATCTACCAAGGAAGAATTGACTTCTTGAACATTATCCCAATTCAAATGTCCGTAGAAATCAAAGATCTCTCCGTCTAAAATATGTCTCTTGTAAGCCTGTCCTGAGCCTGTCGAAGGATTGTTGATAATATAAACTTTGTAATTGTTGATAGCTCTGATTAAAGAGCCGTTAAGAAGATTAGTAGAGACGAGGCACTGCCTCGTCTCTACCTCATAAACTTCAGATACTCCTCCCGTCTCAGATCTGAACTTAAGATAGACTTTTTTAGCATCAGGCAGAACTACATTTTCCTGATATGGCTCCCATGAGACATCTTTAAAATCAGGAGTGGTGGAGATTGCTATTTGATGAGCATTCTCTACATTGCTGAGATTGATTGTCGTTTGGTTGTTAGTTGTGGTTATTTCAAAAGTTGGCTGGTTTTCGGAAGTAGGAATAATAGGAGGAGTTGAAGGAATAAAGCCGCTACTGCAAGCCATCGTTAAATTGAAGGTTGAGGAATCAGTTGAATTGCCGGCGTTGTCTATCGCTTTGACATACCAGATGTGAGCGCCGCAAGATAAAGAATTACTTGAAGCAATAGAGGTCGCGCTGTTGCTGATATTGTCTGTATCTAAACTTCCGTCTATATAAAGCTGATATTTGGCAACACCAGAAGTAGCGTCTGAACCAGACCAAGCTAATGTTGGAGTATTGTCCCCAGTAGAACTATTATTAGCGGGAGAAGTAAGAGAAATAATTGGACCAGTAATATCCACTGTCCAAGTATGCGTTGTCGCTGATCCTTCGGCTTGCCAGTTGCCAGCAGTGTCTTTGCCGATTAAAGAAATGGTATGTTCGCCATCGGTTAAATCAGATAAAGCAAGATGAACGGCAATGGCTGTTTCACTGCCATAACTGCCAGAGTCTATTTTGTATTTGTAATGTGTAATGTCTGTTCCTGCGATAGTAATGTCTGTTGTGTTTTGATTAGTTGGATCAGCGGGAGCGCCAGAGTCAAAAGTGGCAAAGGAAGAAGCGGTATCTAAAACAAAACTTCCAGTGTTATATGAACTGCCTGCGTTTTCCAAACTGTCTCTGAATTGAGCATAAATTGTTTTACTGCCGTCAGCGTCTACGCATCCCGCGCCTGTCTTAATATTAAAATCTGTTTTTGGCGTAGCGTAATTTTCCCAAGTTGACCAAGATGAATTATCGCAGGAAAATCTCATTTGCGCGCTGGCTGTTCCTATTCCAGTATCGGCAATGGATAAATTCAAGGTTGGCGTAGTGTTATTTGTCGGATTACCTGAACCGTTAGAAATTGTCCCAGTAGAACCAGTAGTGTCAACGCCGACTGTCCAAGTAGAAGTTGATTGTCTGGAATTGCCGGCGTTGTCAATCCAGGGCTGTGCATTTATCTCTAACTCAGCTTATCATAGCTGAATAATCTCTTAATGTTTAAACTGTTTTTATATAATTCCTGACTGATATTTTCTACTTCATTTGCTCTCATTGCGTTTAAAGCGAAGCTGCGCAGTCTGG
>DAOWDU010000047.1 GCA_030638825.1 bacterium
CATCCCTGGAGAAAACCTTTCCCATTTCACAAAACAATAAATTTAAAACAACAAGCGGAATATGTAAAATAATTAACTAATTTTATGAAGTAGGACATTTCTACTTTGGAACAAGTAGGACATTTCTATATTGGTTTGACACCTGCGTTGTTCATTTAAACATATAAACATTTAAACAAGTTGCCGTAATAAAAATTTAACTCAAGAATAAAGTCTAGTGGTTTCCTTTTTATTTTTTACTAAAATCTTTATTCTAAAATTTGTTTAAATGTTTATATGCTTTAATGTTTTAATGGGCAACGCAATTTGACAATTTAGCAATAGAACAATAAACTTAAATTAGTTTTAGTATTTTTTTTCAATAATTAAATATGTTTCAAATAAAAAAGTTGCTGAAAATTTTTCAGGGCGAGCAAAAGAGAGATGATTCTTTGAAAATAATCGGCATCGTCGCGATGATTATTGATCATATCGGTATTATATTTTTTCCGCAAATTTCAATGTTCCGAATTATTGGGCGACTGGTTTTTCCGATTTTTGCGTTTGGAATAGTGACTGGCTATAAATATACTTCCAATGCGGACAAATATTTTTGGCGAATCTTCTGGTTTGGAGTCTTGTCGCAAATACCGTTTATGTTAAGCATCGGCAGTTATGATTTAAATATTATGTTTTCGTTATCTCTAGGGCTGCTCTTTATTTATTTTTGGGATACAAAGCGATATTTATTTATGTCGGCAATAATTGGCATTATCTATTTTGTGCCAATTGAATATAATTTCTATGGACTGGCAACGATTTTTATTTTTTATATTTTTCAAAATAACAAAATAGCTAATGTTTATTTACAAACTATCAATTCTTTGTTTTATTTCGTGTTCCATTTTACTCTGATGCAATTCTACGCTTTAGGCGGCGTTATTATCTCCCTTTATTTGCCGCAGAAAAACAAACGGCTTAGCCTAAATAAATACTTTTTTTACTGGTTCTATCCAGCGCATTTGATCGTTTTGTTTTTGGTTAAGTGTTTGATATAGGACTTTTTTAATTTCTGTCATTGTGTCGCCATCTCTTCGCTTCGCTCATTCGGGCTCCTCGCAATGACAGATTAAAACATTGTCTATTTTTAATAATTATGTTAAGTTTAAAATAATAAGCATATTAAAAATAAAATTAAAAATGCAAAATAAAATATCATTACAGAAAGTTGAGTATATTGCTGAGTTGGCGAGAATAGGTTTAACCAAAGAAGAAAAAGAAAGATTTTCTGAAGAGTTGTCGGATATTTTGGAATATATTGAACAGTTGAAAGAAATAGACACAAAAAATATTGAACCAGTATCGCAAGCTACCGGTTTGGTTAATGTTGTCAGAGAAGATGTCGCTAAGGATTTTGATAAAAACGATCGGGAAATAATAATCGCTGGTTTCCCGGAAGAAAGGGATGGATTTGTTAAAGTGAAGCAGGTGATGTAATAAATTTGACAATATATCAATATGGTTCTCAATAAACTAACAATTGCGCAAGCCTCCGAAGGCTTGCGCAACAAAACCTTCTCCTCCGTTGAATTGACGAAGGCTTGTTTGAGCGAGATAAAAAAAACAGATGATAAAATAAAATCTTTTATTACTATAACAGAGAATTATGCGTTGTTGCAAGCCGAAAAGGCGGATCAGAAAATAAAAAACGGCGATGAGAAAAATAATTTGTTGTTAGGAATTCCTTGTTCTATTAAAGATGTTATTTTGACAAAAAATATTCTGACAACCGCAGCGTCAAATATTTTGAAAAATTATATTCCGCCTTATGACGCGACTCTAATCTTAAAATTAAAAAAGCAAGGAATGGTGATGCTCGGAAAAGTAAACTGCGACGCTTTCGCGCACGGAGCTTCCACGGAGAATTCTGATTTTTTCACAACTCATAATCCTTGGGATTTAGAAAGAGTGCCCGGCGGATCTTCTGGAGGATCGGCGTCTTCCGTTGCGTCAAATCAATGTCTTTATTCAATCGGCACGGACACTGGCGGATCAATTAGACAGCCAGCGGCGTTTTGCGGAGTTGTCGGATTAAAACCAACTTATGGCAGAATTTCAAGATCAGGGCTTATTTCAATGACCTCTTCAACGGACTGTCCGAGTATTATGGCAAAAAATGTTTCCGACACTGCTTTGATTTTAAAAGAATTGGCGGGAAAAGATAAACTTGACGCGACATCTTCTGGTCAGAAAGTTGACGATTATTCAGAGTTTTTAAAAAACGAAAATATTAAAGGACTGAAAATAGGCGTTCCAAAAGAATATTTTATTAAAGAATTAAATAGCGATATTAAGAATGCTGTTCAAAACGCAATCAAGAAATTAGAAAAATTAGGCGCGGAGATAATTGAAATCAGTCTGCCTCACACAAAATACGCTGTGCCGACTTACTATATAATTACGCCATCTGAAGTAAGTTCTAATTTAGCGAGATTTGATGGAATAAAATATGGATACTCTGAAGTTTGTAAAGTAGAAAGTTATAAAGTTCATAAAGTTGACGAAGTTAAAAGTTTAGAAGAGGTTTATTTGGAATCAAGAGCGAATGGATTTGGCAGTGAAGCGAAACGGCGAATTATTTTGGGAACTTACGCTTTAAGCAGCGGCTATTATGACGCTTATTATTTGCAAGCGCAAAAAGTCCGAACGCTTATTAAAAAAGATTTTGATGACGCTTTTCAGAAAGTTGATGTTATTATAACCCCAACTTCGCCAAATGTCGCTTTCAAAATCGGTGAACACAACGATAATCCGCTTGAATTATATCTAGAAGATATTTTTCTAAGCGCTGCTAGTCTGGCTGGTGTTCCAGCAATTTCCATTCCCTGCGGTTTTGCCAAACCAAAAGATGGCAAGATAGAAATGCCAATCGGCATGCAAATCATCGGAAAACATTTTGACGAAAAAACGATTTTAAAAATAGCGAAGGCTTATGAAAGGAATATTAATAACATTAATCTATGTATTCAAAAAAAGTAATAGAACATTTTACAAATCCTCACAATTATGGTAAAATCAAATCAGCTGATGGAATTGGAAAAGTGGGAAATCCAGTTTGCGGAGATATAATGAAAGTTTATCTTAAAATAGACCAGAAAAGGAACATAATTGAAGATATTAAATTTGAAACTTTAGGATGCGCGGCGGCAATTGCTACTTCTTCAATGATCACGGATTTGGCGAAAGGGAAATCGTTGGATGAAGCGATGAAGATTAATAACAAAGATGTTGCCGAAAGTCTTGAAGGTCTCCCGCCAATGAAAATGCACTGTTCCAATTTGGCAGCTGACGCTTTGCATAAAGCGATTGAGGATTATAAAAAGAAGATTTGATTTAATAAAATTTAATGAAAACAAAAAAAATATTATCATCAAAAGTACACATATTTCCGATTTATGTTGTTTTAGTTTTTCTATTTTTTATATTATTATCTTATGGCAATATAAGTAAAGCAAAATATATATGCGGTAATTCTCCTGGAGGTTTATGGTATGAACAATGTCTTCCTCTTCCTCCTGACCTTGGTTTTTGTACAGACTTAGATGGTGATACAACTGGTTGCGCTACTGGCTGGTCGTGTGCTACTCCCTCCTGTTTAGTTGCATGTGATTTTGATTTAGCTGCAACTTGTGCAACGGTTCCTCCTGCATGCTTAAGTAAATTTGATACTTGCGGATGCACATGCTCTGGAACTACAACTGGATGCGCTGTTCCAGCAGGCGATGCTGATGCTGACGGAGACGATTGCGATTATGATTTAGGCGAAAATATGTTTAATTGCCCAGCTGATTGTTTACCTGCTGGAGTACCAAGCAAGCTAATCCCCGATGTGATAGATAGTATTATTAGCTGGCTTTTAACATTTGCTATCGCAATTTCAGTATTAGTATTAGTTTATGGCGGGACATGTTATGTCTTCTCTTCGGGAGATATGCAAAAAACAGAAAACGCCAAGAAAACTGTCAAATACGCTCTACTCGGAATTTTCATAGCTGGAATTTCTTTTGCGATTATTATAATAATAGATATGGTTTTTCACTAAAGATAATCTGTCATTGCGAGGAGCCTTCGGAGCGTAGCGAACGAAATGGCGACGAAGCAATCCCGTAACTATGCACAGAAGGCTTAGTCACGGGATTGCTTCGTCATTCCACTACGCTATCGCTTCGTTCCATTCCTCGCAATGACAGAAAATATTTGACTACATATATAAAAAATGTAATAATACAGATAATGAAAAATAATAAATATCTAAATTTCTACATAGTTGCTGTCTGTTTAGCAGTATCAGCAATAACAACTCATGTTGCTATTGCTCAGTGGACGCTTCCTGTAAATAATTTCAACTTAATAGACGATCTTGATTTGGCAATAGCAAATTTAACTAAATGGCTTTTGGGATTTACTATAGCGATTTCAGTACTGACATTAATTTGGGGCGGTGTAAATTATATTTTTTCATCAGGAGACACGCAAAAAGCTGATCTATCAAAAAAGATAATCTATTATTCATTGATAGGATTGTTTATAGCAGGAATCGCTTTTGCTATCGTGAATGCTATAGTTACTAAAATATTATTACCGTAATACTTGTATAAATATATTTTTCAAAAAATTTGTTGATTTAAAAAATTAATATAAAAGTATGTTCCAAAAAGCAATTAAAATAGTAGATCAAAAAACAACTGCTGCTAAAAGTGCGCTTATTGCCGTAATTACCATACTATTGTCAATGTTTTTATTTATAAATAACGCTTTGGCTGATTGGGCTATGCCAGCGCCACCAGTAGGAGTACCCGCTAATTTTGATAGCGCTGTTATAAATTTAACAAACTGGGTTCTCGGATTTGTAGCGATGATTGCAGTTCTGATGATAGTTTTTGGCGGGGTAATGTATATTGGATCGGCTGGAGATGAGACCAAAGCCACAACAGGAAAGCGAACAATTACTTATGCTTTAATAGGATTAATAATAGCGGGAATCGCTTATGCATTGGTAAATATTATTGTGACTGTAGTATTACAGTAATTTTAATTTAATTAAGATAAAAAATTAAAATGTCAAAAAATAAATTTCAAAAAAAAGCAGGACTATCAATAATAAGTTTTTTTTCTTTACTAATAATAACCTCTGTTTTTAGTGTTTCTGTCACAATGGCCGCTTGTAATGACGGAACTCTCGATCCTGGCGAAGGGTGCGACACAGATGGCGCAGGTGTTAAAATTTATTTAGGGGGAGCGACCACATGCGCTGATCTTGGTGATACTGTTTCTGGAAATCCTTTGGATTGCAACGCTGATTGTACTATAGACGATAGTTTGTGTGGCGGTGGATTTAATATAGACCCTCTTGATGCTCCAGCTAATGTTCCAGCTGATTTTGATGATGCTGTTATAAATCTAACAAACTGGGTTCTCGGCTTCGTGGCGATGATCGCGGTTCTGGCAATAGTTTTTGGCGGAGTAATGTATATTGGATCAGCTGGAGACGAAACCAAAGCCACGACAGGAAAGCGGGTAGTTACTTATGCTTTAATAGGATTAGTAATAGCGGGAATCGCTTACGCTTTGGTAAATGTTATTGTGAGTATAATTTTATAGAAAAAATAAATCAATAATTTGAAAGGGGGTGAAACAAATGAAAAATTTAATGAAGAAGTTGTCAATTTCCTCGTTGCTTGTTTACGCTTTCGCCGCTTCTGCTACTCTCGCAACAGAAAGTCCAACAGACGGCTGGGGATATCAAAATCCGCCAGACAATGTTGAAACTGACATAGAACAAGCGATTATGAATGTTACAAACTACATTCTTGGTTTCATTGCTATTATTGCTACCTTGGTAATTATTTATGGAGGCGTTAGATATCTTACTGCTGGAGGAAACGAAGATTCTGTTGCTGAGGCTAAGAAAATTATCGCTTCTGGTGTAATCGGTATGGTTATCGCTGGTCTTGCTTACGCTATGGTTATTGTTGTTTCTACTATTATTCTGTAAGATAGTAAATAAAATTGTTCTAAATTTAAAAAGAGAGGCGAGAGCCTCTCTTTTATTGACCCCGTTCTAAATTTTACAAGAGAATATGATGACACTAAATTATCCTAAGCAAAGTAGGATAATTTAGTGGTAATTAAATTATAATGTAAAATTTAGAACGACAAAATTTAGAACGGGGTTGACAATTCTAAATTTTATTGATACGATATAGTTAACAGTATTGTTAATCTTAACGTATCTATAAAAATATGAACCTGCAGCAATTAAACGATTTTAAAAAACAAATAAATATCTCTGCTGACCAAATTTTACGCGAAGAAGCGGAAATGATATTTCTTGACGAATTAGCCAAAAATAAATTAAGCGCCAAAATAGTTTTTTATGGAGGAACTGCTCTGCGTTTAGTTTACAATTCTCCTCGTTTTTCAGAAGATATTGATTTGATTTACATTAAGCCAATAAATTTTTTAGAATTCAAAGAATTTATTCAAAAAATAATAAAACAAAATTCACATTGGCAATTAAAAGATTTGAAAAATAAAAGAAGGACAATGTTTGCTTTAATTTTAATTAAAGACGAAAAATTAAAACATAATTTTTCTTTGAAAATAGAAATTCACAAACCAGTTAAAAAAATTAAATTAAAGACCGAACTGTCGCTAATTAAAAGTCCCTTAAGTATCGCAGAGCCATTATTGTTAACACCAACTCTTAATGAACTAAAAAAACTGAAAGAAAACGCTTTAGTGTCAAGAAAAAAAGCGAGAGATATTTTTGATCTGTGGTATATTTCCAAAACTCTCAGAGAGAATTTCATTCTTCCGATTAAAATGCCAAAATATTCTGAGAGAGAATTTAAAAATGAGCTACAGGTATTTTTGCCAAAAAAATATTATCCAATCATAAAACAGCTATATGACAAAATTAATTCAAAAAATTAAAAGCATTCCTAAAAATTATTTTTCTTTTGTTGATCTAAAAAAAATATCTAATCTTAATGATGAAAGTTTAAAAGTAGCAATTAGCAGGATGATAAAAAATAGAGAAATCATAAAATTACGCAAGGGAATTTACGCTTTAGATATTTCTAAAATTAACTGGGAAAATTTTGTCATAGAAATGTATTCTCCCAGTTATTTGTCTTTTGAATGGGCTTTGGCAAAATATAATATCTTGAGCCAGAAACCTGTAAATTTAACTTTAGCAACTAATAGAAGAAGCAAAAAAATTATCACTCCTCATAATATTATATTCTATCATCACCTTCAGTCAAAATTGTTTTGGGGTTTTGTTAAAGAAGAAAGTTACTTAATAGCCGAACCCGAAAAAGCTTTCTTGGATTTAGCCTATTTGTCTCTTAATGGCTACGCTAAATTTGATGTTGAGGAAATGAATTTAGAATTGCTAAATAAAACGAAAATAAAAAAATATTTGAGAAAAATTGATTATCAGAAGTTGAATAATTTTTTGTTGAAAATTAAAGTTTTGTAAAATAGCAATTAAACTATTCTAAATTTTGGATTCAGTTTATTCATTGCTAATATTTGGTTTTAAAAACTTTTTGGATCTCAAGCCAATTTAAAAGAACATATGGTATATAGGCAACAGATGTTGCTATGGCTGCTCCCGTCGCGCCATATTTAGGAATTAATAAAAAATTTAAGAAAATATTTAGAGTCATCGCAATCAGTGAATTAAATAATCTTTTTTTAGCTAATCCCTGATAATCCAGGAAGAGAGTCAGAAAAACTAAAAAAGAACGATTTATTAAAAATATTGTTAATATTTGCAAAGGGAAAACTGATCCTGAATATTCAATACCATACAGCAACGGTATTAAAAAACTGGAAAATAACAACACACCAGGAACTATAATCATAAGAATCTTTGCGTTTATTCTTAGAAGTTTCAAAAATAAAGCTTTTAACCTATCTTTATTTTCCTTATTCACTTTTATAAAAATAGGCATAGCTCCCATTGCTATTGCCATGCTTATGTGGGGTAATTTCGTAATGATACCTTTTGCGACAGTATAGATGCCAACTTCATAATTTGAAGACAAAAAGCTGAGCATTATAATGTCTATTTCAGTTGCAACTATAGCGCCAATACCTGTAAAAAATAAAGGGATGCTATATTTAAAAATGTCTGAAGTGAATATCTTGCTTGTCGATTTTTTAAGTTTTACAAAAAAGACAAAGTATAAAAGTGATAAACCAATTAGAACAGTCAAGAATAAAGCTAAGTTAAAAATGTTAACAATATTAGGCAGAGTTATTGAAAAACATAAAAGAGTAATAGCAAAAAAAATAATTTTAAGCCCATGCTCCAAAGTATTGATAATAAAATTATACTTTATTCGATGAAGCCCCATAAAAACACTTTTTAAATATTCTGTAAGTCCCATCAAAAAAACAAAGGGAGCGGAATATTTAAATAAGATTTCAAATTCAGGATGATTGATTAAAACCGATAAATGTTCAGCAAAAATAAAAATTAGGGATGCAAAAATAAAACTGAACAATAATCTTAATTTGAAAGAATCTCTGATTATGCTTCTTAGCATATCTGTAGCGCGGTATTGTACGATATACGCTCTGGTTGAATTGTTAATCCCAAAATTTGAAATTAAAAATATAACAGAAATAATTGAGAAAAAAAATGACCAAGTGCCAAATTTTTCAACTCCAAGCATTCTTGCTATGGCTACATTAAGTAAAATAAAAAGCGCAAAAGTAATTCCTTTTGTCGCAAAACTCCAAGAAATTTCTTTAACTATTTTACTTTTTAAACTGTGTGAAAAAATCATATTTTTTAAAAATGTTTTTTTTCTAAACATTGTTTGCGATGAGTTCTAAATAATTTAATTTTTGATTTGCTAAACTTGTTAAACTCTCTAATCTTCTTTTTATTTCCAATCATAAAATAATCACTGCTTAATCTTTCTAATAGAATAAATTTATCGTAATCTTTATCATAAAGATGAGAATCGGAATAGTCAATAACATAAAAGTTATTTTTGTGATAATATATATTATCAGGAGTCAAGTCGCCATGAATTAAAGTTGTTTGATTTTTGAATAATTTATCTAAAGAATTACAAAAACTATTATAGATATCTATTATTTCTTCAAATTTAAAGTACCCCAATCTTATTTGTGTCGCTAAATTTTGTATTTGAATGAATTCATATCGTATTTGATTATTGTTTACGATTTTATAAGCAGGAAATTTGATAGAAGATTTATTTTCAAAATATTTTTGCAAAAACAATACTTCTTTTTTAAAAAGATGCGCATTGTGAAATTTTTTAATAATATAATATTGCTTATCGTTTTTAGATAGCTCTACTATACTTGGCTGTCTTCCCGTGCCAATTCTTTGAATTAGAAATTCTTTGTTTAAATATTTTCTTTTAAAAAAAATAAAAAAGAGTTTGTTTATTTTCAAAATAAAAAAGAGTTTTAAAATTTTAAAAAGAAACTTATCAAAAATAGAAAAGATTTTTTTTAAGGTGCTTAA
The DNA here is from genome assembly GCA_030638825.1 of bacterium. GTDB lineage: Bacteria > Patescibacteriota > Minisyncoccia > JAHIHE01 > JAGLIN01 > JAGLIN01. Next base: position 9,557 of record DAOWDU010000047.1, read on the forward strand.
TCTAAATTGCGGACGAAATAAAAAATACATATAAAATAAAGAAAATGATTCAAAATCATTTTTTATTATGTATTTATTTTTTTTTACAATTAAATAAGAACTGGTTTTCATTTTGATAAATTTTGATAAATATATTTGTTGATAAGTTTTACACAGTTCTGAATATTATTTTTATGAGTATCAATCATAATCGCTTTTATATAATCCTTAGAATAGATTATTTTTTTTAACGCTTTTATTTCGTTTAATTCTACTTCTTTTTTTCTTTCGTAAAGCACATCGTCTGGCGCATCTAACAATATTAATAAATGCGTTTTTGGAATTAAAGCTACAAGCAAACTTTCCATAAAACAACTTTTAGAATGTATAACAGCATCATAAAAATATCTATCAAATAAAATTATTTCCGCATTCATATTTAAAATGCTTTTTAAATGTCTATAATAAAGTTCTGTAAAAATACCTAAATTTTCCCAAAAACCAATTTCTTTAACAAAACTTTTAGAGTTATTTTTTTTTATCATCTGATTAATGTATTTGCTATATTTAAAATATCTATAAATTCTTATTGGCCACAAACAAAAATCGCGTCGTCCCATATAGGTAGTTTTTACATTAAATATTTTCGATAGTTCTTCCTCTAACTGTTTAATTATTGTCGTTTTTCCCGCGCCGTCTATGCCTATCATAGCAATAGTTAATTTATTTTTTAGATGTATAATATTAAAAAACTTTTTTTTAATTTGATAAATTAAAAAATAAGGTAATCTCTTTTTGATGAGTTGAAATTTTATTTCTTTAGTATTGCTAAAATCTTTTTGTTTCAAATTAAAAGCTTTAAATTGATCCAATAAAAAACTGACTGGCAATATCTTTTTTTGCAAATATAAAGATGCTCTTTCTTTTTTCCATTGAAAAAACATATATCCAAGATACTTATCTAGATATAAATATTCATCTTTAAGAGTATAAATATCGTCAACAATCTTTGTCTGTGAACATTTAAGTTTTTTAATTGGAATTTTAACAACATCGCAATAATTTAATTCATTTATAATAAAATCTATTTTAATAAAGCTCTGATAAACTATATCAAACCGAATATAAATATAGTGATTGTTGTAAAAGTGGAAATTTATTAATTTATAATTTGCAGGAAAAATTATTTCGTTAAATCTAGATTTAGAAATTAAAATATCTATATCCCTATCTTTTTCAGAAATTTCGTGCTTAATAAAAATCTTTTTAAGATTTAACTCCTCTTTTATTTCATTTAATATTTTATATTTTTGTTTATTTTTACAATCCATCATAAATACTTTTTAATTTAATCAAATAATTATCTATAGAATATTTTTTAACATCCCTAAATCCGTTTTTAATTATTTTTTCTCGTAATTTTTTGTCGTTACGAATCAATTTAATTTTTTTGGCTAAACTTTTGCTATTTTTAGATTCAAATAGCAATCCATTTTCTCCATCAAAAATAATTTCGTTCAATCCTGGCACATCAGATGCAACAACTGGAACTCTCATTGCTTGCGCTTCAAGCGCGACAACACCGAATGGTTCCCAATGAGATGGAATTATAAAGCAATCAATACTTGAATAAAATTGAACCATATCCAAAATACATCCTAAGAAAAATATATTATTATCTAGATTTAATTTATCAACTAATTTCACACAATTATCTTTTTGATGTCCATCTCCTGCAATAACTAACTTAATATTTTTTTTATTTTCCAATTTATTAAACGCATGAATCAAGTCATCACACCCCTTTCTTTCAACAATTCTAGCGGCAAATCCAATAACAAAATCATTGTTCTCAATCTTAGATCCTTCTAATTTTTTGTTTTGGCTCTTATTATATTTATTAATATTCAAATCAAATCTATTTAAATCAACGGAATTATACAAAACTTTGATTTTGTCGTGCTCAACTTTCGCATTTTCTGTTAACTTGTTTTCTGTTTCTCTAGAAATCGCTATGAATAAATCGACCTTATTTTGCGCTTTTTTTAAAAAAAAATTGTACCATCTTTTATTTTCAAATATTTTACCGCGTTCATGAAATATAAGTTTTATATTTTTAAAAAACACTATTTTTAGCAAATATCCAAAAACAAAAGATTTTTGCAAGTGGCAATGCAAAATACTAATATTTTGATCTTTAATAAGTTTTTTTAATTCAAATAAAGATTTAATATTTAGCTTAGAATAACTATTACAAAAATAACAGTTGAGATTATTTATTTCAGTTTTAATCTTATTATTTCTAAGAAAGTAATAAAAAATATTAAGATTATTTCTTTCTTTTTCAGTAATTCCTCTTAGGCTTGTCTGAACACCTCCTATTCCAATATGATCAATAATATGCAAAATTTTCATTTTATAATTTATTTTTTAAAGTATTAAATAGCCTTGTGCAAATGCACGAAACAATAATTATCACAAATGGAATAACCCAAATATAAATATAAGATAAATACTCGTCATATGCTTTCATCCCTTTATATCCGACAACTCCATTTTGACAGATGTAATTTCCTTCTTTACCATAAATTTTTATTATTTCATCCGCTGAAATTCCGTTGTCGCCGCGATATTGATTTTCTATATCCTGATAATATAATCTTACTATTTCTGGATTTTTTTCAATCTCGGATATATCATAAGGCATAATTATTCCGTAATCAGGATCAACTATATGCCAAATGTTATTTTCAACTTCCGCTGTTAATACTATATGCCCATCTAGTCCTATTATTTGAGCATTAATTCCGTTGTCATTCAATATTCCTGTAACTATTATTGCCTGTTGAGAACACAATCCAGCTCCTCTTTCTATTGCCTTTTTATAATTGGAATACTCATATTTTTTATTAAAATAATTAAAATACAGAAGGTAATTCTCCCAAATTGGCACTCTTAAATTATATTTTCTGATTCCTTCATCTTTCCAGTAATGAGCTACACCCTTATTTACAGCTCTATTAACCCTAAATACATATTCCCTGTCTGATTCATGCGCTTTTCTAATAATTCCGCCTTTCACCTCTTTATGAGAAAAAATAATATCATCTTTAAATAAAACTTCTGTTTCTGTATAAATATCTGCGTTTCTAAGAGACATAAAAAAACCAAATATATTTAAGATTAAAAGAGCTATTCCAACAACAAAGAAGAATAAAAATATTTTTTTAATCATGAGAGGATTTTTTAAAAACAAATTCATTACATCCTGTCGGCACGCTAGCTTTACTAAATTTAATCAATCTAAAATTATACTTGTTTGCAAAACCAACTATTTCATCCTTATTCGCATATTCATAAGGATAACCGCCTAGCCAGTCAACGATATCATAATAAAAATTCATTCCTCTTTTTTTCTGAAAAGGATTTTTTCTTGTCACTAAAAGTTTTGCTGTCGCAATAATATAATAAAAAATAAAAACCATTATTTTTTTAATAAACTTAGAAGAAATGTTATAAAAATATTTTATTTTTCCCCAAACTGGCGATGTCCAGTGTTTATTATAAATTGCCAGAATAAGCAAGCCGTTATTTTCTACGCAATGAATCGTATTTTCAATCGTTTTCCACATTTCTCCAGTATGATGCAAAGAACCCCAAGCGTAGACAATATCAAATTTGCCAAGATCTTTTATTTGATTATCTAAAATAGACAATTGCTTGAATTCTATATCTTGAATATTAAATCTTATTTTATTTTCCTCTGAAGACTTTACTGAATCAGCCAAAATATCAATGCCAATAACTTTTCCTGCTCCCAATTTTTTGGCGGCAATCGCAAAAAGTCCCGAACCGCAGCCGATGTCTAAAAAAGTTTTATCTTTAATATTTTCTAAACCAATTAGATTTACTAACGATTCTTTCATAACTTCTAAATCTTTATTGCTAATTGTCTTGGAATAGTTCAGCCAATTTTTACCAAAATTGAACATAGATTTATATTGTTGTAATTAACTTAAAAAAACCTCTTATGCCAGATATTCAAAACCATCAATGCCCACAGTTTTTTGGAATTATCTCTTTTATTTTCATAATGATCATTTAATAATTCCTCTAATTTATTTTCCTTCATTATTTTTCTACTCAACGAAGAATTATCTAAAATATTTTCTCTAATATAATTTTTCAAATCATTTCTAAACCATTCGTCAACGGGCAAGCCAAACCCCATTTTCTGACGATACAAGATTTCCTTAGGCAAATATTTTTCCAACATTTTTTTGAATATGTATTTTCTCTCTTGTCCTATTTTTCTGATTTTTAGATTGCTGGGAATTTGGGCGACAAGTTCCACAAATTCGTGATCCAAAAGCGGAGAACGGGACTCCAGGCTATTTGCCATTGTGGCAATATCAACTTTAACCATCACATCATCTGGCACATAACTATTAAAGTCCAAATAAAATATTTGGTCAAGATATTCAAGATTATTTTTATTATCTGCTATTCTTTCAAAAAAAGCAAAAGCAGAGTGTTTTTTTAAAATATTTCTGAAATCATTAGTATAAAAATTATTCTTAAGGTAAGTATCAAAATAGTGCGTATAATTCAAATGCCTCTGCCAGATTTTTTGATGGAGCGTTTTGAAAAATAGATTAGCTTTGTATAATAAAAACGAGCTATGAATATTTTGATCAATAAATCTAGCCAGTTCAGCGAATTGATTTTTGAGAGGCAAAATTTGTAAATATTTCGCTATTAAGTGCTTTTCATATTTATCATATCCGCCGAAATTTTCATCTCCACCATCGCCATTCAAAGCGACCGTCACATATTTTTTGGTAAATTCAGCTAAAATAAAAGTTGGCATTTGTGATGGATCGGCGTAAGGTTCCTCATATTGGTAGACTATCTTTTCTATAAAATTAGTATCAAAATTTTTTGGTTCAATAATTAATTTATGATGGTCCGTGTTATATTTCTGAGCTATTATTTCCGCATAATCAGATTCGTCATATTTTTTCTCTTTAAATCCCACAGAAAAAGTTTTTACTTTGTTTGTTTGTTTGCTCATCATAGCGACAATTGCGCTACTGTCTACTCCGCCAGACAAAAAAGCTCCCAGAGGCACATCCGAAATCATTCGCAGTTTTATTGATTCTTCTAATTTATTTTCTAATTTCTCGCACCATTCTTCTTCTGTTAAATCTAATTTATTACGATAATCTAAATCCCAATATCTTTCTATTTTAATTTCTCCGTTTTTAATTTCCAAAGAGTGCGCTTGGGGAAGTTTAAAGATATTTTTAAACCCAGTCTTAGGATGAGGGACATATTGCAAAGTTAAATAATCATCAATCGCTTCCCAGTCAACTTCTCTTTTTATTTTCTTTAAAGCTAAAATCGCTTTCAGCTCGGAAGCGAAAATAAAATTTTTATGATCAAGATAATATTTAAACGGTTTTTTACCAAATCTATCTCGGGCGCAAAAAAGTGTTTTATTTTTTTTATCCCAAATAGCGAAAGCAAACATTCCGCGCAGATATTTTAGGCAACCTTTCCCGTATTTTTTGTAAAGAGCTAAAATTACTTCGGTATCTGTTTTTGATTTGAATTTATAATTCTCTTTAATTAACTTTTCCCGCTCTTCTTGAAAATTATAAATCTCGCCGTTGAAAGTAATTATTAAATTATCGTTATCATAAAACATTGGCTGATGTCCGCTTGTTGACAAATCTATAATTGACAACCTGCTTTGTCCTAAACCGATGTTGCCATTTAAAAAAACTCCAGAGTCGTCTGGTCCGCGATGAGACAAAATTTTATTCATTTTTATTAAATTCTGCTCATCTACTTTTTCATTTTTATCAAAATTATAAATTCCGCAAATTCCGCACATAAACTTCTTTATAAATTTCAAAATATTTTTCGGCGACATTACCCCAGCTCATTTTCTCCGCTTTTTTTCTGCTTGCCAATCTCATACTTTTTAATAATTTACTATCTAAATATATTTTTTCCAAAGCGTTAAAAATACTATTGCTGTTTTGTTTCTCAATAATTATTCCGTTGTTTTTATCAATTAATTCTTTGCTTCCTCCCGTGTCCGTCGTAACTATCGCCAGCCCGCTTGCCATTCCTTCCAATAAAGAATTGCTCATCCCTTCATTTAAAGATGGCAGAATAAATACATCAGATTTTTTGTAAAAATTAGCGATTTTACAATGCTCAACAACTCCCAGAAAGTCAACTTTATTTTGAATATCTGCTCTTTTAATTTTTTCTTTTAGTTCTTTTTCTAAATCGCCATCACCGATTAAAAACAATTTGCTATTATTATATTTTTTGCTAAATTCAATAAATCCGTCAATTAAATATTCAATTCCCTTTCTTTTAATAAGCCGCGAGGTTGAAATGATAGTAAATTCTTTGTTTGCTTTATAGTTTGGACTAAACTCTTTTAAATCAATCCCATTATAAATAATTTCTATTTTTTGGCGAGGCGCTGATTCTAAAGCTAAGTTTTTTAAATCCGCGCTGTTAGCAATTACCGCTTTTGAATTTCGCCAAATTTTTTTACTTAACTTTTTAAAAATCAATTTGTCTAACAAAAAATATTTTTTGCTATAAAATGGCACATCGCTTCCTCTTAAACTCACAAGGTATGGCAGTTTCAATTTCATCGCGACACAACCGCAAGGAATGCCGAAGAAAGAATGAATTAAATTATAATTGTTTTTACTTATTAGCTGTTTAGCAAAATGATAAGATTTCCAGCTGTATTTTAACAAATCTTGATTGCTTTGAGAATGCAAATTTTTATTTTTTCCAATATCTAAATAATAAATTTTTATGTTATCGGCGAATTGCTCCTCTTTGTATTTGTCAATGGATGAAGTAATTAAATCTATTTTTAAATTATTATATTGCGCGAATTCTTTCAGTAAATAAAAAGTGGCATTGCCCGCTCCGCCGCCCAAAGGAGGAAATTCATAATTTAATATTAAAATTCTCATAAATCATTATTCACTATTTCTTTAATCAAATATGGCTTTTCTTTGGAACCTTGATAATAATTTTTTATTAAAATATCAGACAAAATTCCAAAAATTAAAAACTGTATTCCGCTTAGAAGAGTAAACGCAGAAAGCAAAGTCAGCGCTGTGTCTGATAAATCAATGTTTTGAAAAATTTTCAGATAAATCGCGTATGATCCCAAAATAAAGCTAATTAATATCAAGAAAATTCCAAATCCGCCAAAAAAATGCAAGGGACGAGATGAATATTTTCTCCAAAACCACAAATTTAACATATCTAAAAACCCCTTAATAGTTCTTTTCCAGTTATATTTTGTTTCGCCATGAGTTCTGAGACGATGATTAACTTCAACTTCTCCTATTTTAAATCCTTTCCATTTTAGAATGGCGGGAATAAAACGATGAGTCTCTCCGTATAAATCCAAATTTTTCAGACATTCTTTTTTATAGGCTTTTAAAGTGCAACCGCTATCCTGAATGCCGTCTTTTGCAAGAAATTTCCGCAAGAAATTTGCTCCTCTGGAAACTACTTTTTTACTAAATGAATCCTGGCGATTCTTGCGCCATCCGGAAACAAGATCGTATTCACCCTTTTCCATTTTGTTAAGTAGGGATTTAATATCTTTTGGATCATTTTGCAAATCGCCATCCATTGTAATTATTATTTCGCCAACTGCTTTTTTAAAACCAGCGTCAAGCGCCGCCGTTTGTCCGAAATTTTTTCTAAACTTAATAATTTTAATTTGTTTAATATTTTTTAATTTTTCAAAAGTCTTGTCTGTAGAACCATCATCAATAAAAATAATTTCAAAAGTTTTATTTAGGCTTTTGCAGGCGTTTAAAATTTCAGCATACAATATTTCAATATTGCCCTCCTCGTTAAAACAGGGAACAACAATAGAAAGTTGTTTGTTTTTATTTTCCATATTTTTTAAACCAGCTGATAAAAATAGTCATTCCTTTTTCTAAATTAGTTCTCGGAGCATAATTCAATAATCTTTTCGCCTTAGAAATATCAGCGTATGTTATCGGCATATCGCCAGGCTGTTCTAATGCTCTTTTTATTTTAGCCTTTCTCCCGCTGATATTTTCAATTAAAGAAATAAAGTTTTTTAAAGAAACAAGTTCAGAACCGCCTAAATTAATTATCTCATAACCCAGTTCTTTGTCTAAAGCGGAAGAAATTCCTTCAATAATATCGTCAACATAAGTATAGCTTCTTTGAGAACTTCCATCGCCGAACATTAAAATCTTATCTCCTTTCAATACTAATCGCGTGAATTTATAAGGAGCCATATCTGGTCGTCCCGCTGGTCCATAAACAGTAAAGAATCTTAAACAGGTTATATTAAGATTATACAAATGATGGTAAGTGTAGCAGATTAATTCGCCCGCTTTTTTGGCAGCAGCGTAGGGGGAAATAGGGTAATTTACGGGGTCATCTTCCGAAAAAGGAACTTTCTTATTCCCACCATAAACCGAAGAGGAGGAGGCAAATACAAAATTGCTAATCTTGTATTTTTTGGCTAATTCCAAAAGGTTTACCGTTCCTGGAATATTTACTTCAGTGTATAAAGAGGGACATCTAATAGAATTTCTCACTCCTGCCATAGCGGCCAAATGGACTATTTTATCAATTCGTTCTCTTTCGAAAATCTTGCTTAATACTTCAAAATTGCGAATATCTTCCCGATAAAGTCTAAAATTAGGATTATTTATGAAATTTTTAACGTTCCTTTCTTTTACTTGGGGATCATAAAAATTATTAAAGTTATCTACGCAGACAACAGAAAAGCCTTCATTTAATAATCTTTTTACCAAATGGCTGCCAATAAACCCAGCTCCGCCAGTAACTAATATTTTCATTGTTTTTACTTAAATAAATATCGCTTCTTCATTCTATCCTAGTTATTCGTTTTAAGCAACCGTTATTTACATATAGTTGCCAGCATGTTAAGCTGTTTGTATAAAAAATAATAAAAAAAATGATTGGATTTCTATTTGCTTTTCTATCTGCTTTCTCTGTATCAATAGAAACGATTTTCAGTAAAAAAAGCGTTAAGAATATAAACGAATATTTAGTTGCGTGGTCGCTCAGATTTTTTGCCGCGCTTTTTTTAATTCCTTTGTTGCTATTTATAGAAATTCCAGAACTTAATAACCAATTTTGGACAGCTCTTTTAGTAAGTGGCGGACTAAAGGCTATTACAACAGTATTATTTATAAAAGCGTTAAAATATTCAGATATTTCTATAGTATCTCCAATTATTGCTTTTACTCCCTTATTTCTTTTAATAACATCCCCGCTTATTATTGGCGAATTTCCCAAAACTCTTGGTTTTATCGGGATTCTTTTAATTGTTGTCGGATCTTATTTTTTGAAAATCAAAGAAAAGAAGAAAGGATATTTAATACCCTTCAAAGCTCTTTTCAAGGAACGAGGCGCTCAATTAGTGATAATTGTAGCTTTCTTATGGAGTATTACTTCTAATTTTGACAAGATAGGAGTGCAAAACTCTTCTCCTATTTTCTGGGCTGTGTCTGCGAATATTTTTATCTCTCTTGTTTTATTCCCAGCAATTTTAACTAAACCTCGCAGGAATTTAAAACAAATCACTGGTAATTTCAAAACACTTGTTCCTATGGCTCTATTTTCTGCCTTAGCTCTTGTTTTTCAAATGATAGCAATAGAATTAATTCTTGTAGTTTATGTTATCTCCATAAAACGACTTAGTATTTTAATGAATGTTTTGTGGGGATATCTAATTTTTAAAGAGAAAGGTATTAAAGAAAGATTGGTTGGCACCGTGATTATGATTGCTGGTATTTTTTTGATAGCGTTATTTGGATAGGATTTTTTAGAAAAAAAGAAGCCTTTTTTATAAAGGCTGTAAATTACAAATAGCAACAATGATCAGATAATGCTTTCATTACCTGTTCATAAGGCAAATCAGGAAATATCCATTTTGCATATTCCTTCATTACTGCTTCTTGTCTTGCCACTTTCATTAAGTGGCGATATTCTCGCTCACTTCCTTCTGGAAAATCAACATTCCACTCAAGAGAATCACCAAACATTCCCCAGAAAGGATTGGGAGATGTTTTAAATAATATCTCAGGTAGCATCTCAAGTAACCTTTTAAGTAACATTAAAAGAGCGAGGTAATCCTCCATTCCTGCTAATGGTACTTTGCCAAATTTTGGTATCAGCACCGTTTTTCCAATGTCATCGCATTGAAGAGAAAATCCTCTTATTTTCTCAAGAGCGTCAGGGTCCCAAAGAGCAATGGTATTTCGTGGCACTTGCCATCCCTCTCTTTGAAATCCAAGAACAGAAAGCTTTTTCTCTGTCATAAATTCAATAGCCTTGTCTAACTCTATTCCAGCAATTTCTATTTCTGGAGATAAGGTTAAAACTAATTCAGTATCAAATTCATTTCTTGCTATTTCTATTCCCTCGTTAAGAGCTGAAGAATATCCCCAATTTTTACATAAATGAACAACAATTTGTCCATTTGCTATTTCTTCTGGAAAAGTTTTTTCCATCGCTACTACAGACGGAGTTTTTCCATTGCCGTCAATAATTTCAGACAACGGACTTTTCTGATCGCCGTTAATGACCACTACGACACCTTCAGTAGTCCCTAACTTTAAGAGGCTACTAATTTGATGAGCAACTATTTCTAAAAAATATTGCCAATCAAATTCTTTTCCTCCGACTCCTGTCCCTAATTGGAATGTTCTTCCAACTGATACAGATCTTTTCACTAAATATCACCTCTGTTAAATAAACTACTAATTTTAAAGAACATTAAAAATACTCTAATCCATTATTTACAAATTGTCAATAGTCATATCATTTTATCTCCCGACGCTTAAATATCTAAATCCCAATTTTTTCATTTTATTATCCTCATAAATATTTCTTCCGTCTATTACTATGGGTTTTTTTAATAATATCTTAATCTTTTCTAAATCAGCTTTTTTAAATTCATTCCATTCTGTCACAATCAAGAGAATATCGCAATTTTTTAAAGCATCATATTTATCCGAATAAAAATTTATTTTATTTTTAAAATTATTTTTATTCACAAACTCTTCATAATTTATCTTAGGGTCGTAAGCGTTTATTGTAACATTTTCTTTTTGAAATAATTTAATCAAATCAATTGCCGCCGATTCTCTAAAATCATCTGTATTTGGTTTAAAAGCTAAACCCCAAAGACAGATTTTTTTATTGTTTAAATTTTTTAAAATACTCTTTGTTTTTTTTACCAACGATCTTTTCTGATCATTATTAACCTGAATGACCGCTTTTAAAAGTTTGAAGCGATAATTATTTGAGAGAGCGATATTGTGAAGCGCTTTAATGTCTTTCGGAAAACAACTCCCGCCATAACCAATTCCCGCTTTCAAAAAACTACTTCCAATTCGTGAATCCAAACCCATTCCGCGCGCGACCGTTTCAACATCAGCGTTAACTTTTTCGCAAACATTAGCGATTTCGTTAATGAAGGAAATTTTAGTCGCTAAAAAAGCATTGCTGGCGTATTTAATCATTTCTGCTGTTTCAAGACTGGTATTTAAAACTGGACAATTAAAAGATCGATAAAGTTTGTTAATTATTTTCCTGGCCTTTCTTGACTCTGCGCCGATAATAATTCTTTCTGGATTAGCAAAATCTTCTATCGCGCTTCCTTCTTTTAAAAATTCAGGATTAGAAACAATATCAAAGTTTTTATTATAACAAGAGATTATTTTTTTCACTAAGATAGCTGTTCCTACGGGGACAGTGCTTTTATTAACTATCACAGTGTAGCTATTTGAAAATTTTCCAATTGTCCGCGCGGCGTTCTTAACAAAAGACAGATCAACGACGCCGTTTTTTTGTTGGGGAGTTCCGACGGCGATAAAGATAATTTCGCTTCCTTTAATTGTTTTCTCAGGATTATTTGTAAAAACAATATTTTTTGAAGCATTTAATTTTTTTAATAGCTTCTTCATTCCCGATTCGTAAATTGGTATTTTACCGGCTTGCAACTGTTTTATTTTGCTTTTGTCAATGTCATAACAAATCACCGAATTGCCCAAATTAGCGAGACAAACTCCTGTCACCAGTCCTACATATCCTGTTCCGATAATAGCTATTTTCATAAATAGATTAAATTAAATTTTTTCTATAATTATTTTCATTAATTCCCCCTGAAAAGTCATTGTTAAAAATTGGGAAAATATCAGAGCCAATATGATTGCAAGATAGGCGTAGCCTGGCAATTTAATTTTCTTTTTAATTACTTCTATTATGCCATAAAGTCCAACTGCGGCAATAATATTCATCATAACGAAAGCGGGAAACATAAATCTAGCATCGCGGTTTTTGCTTAAAAGAATAACCATTATTATAAAAAGTATTAAATAGGCGATTATCGCTTGAAGATGTTTTTTGGGAAGAGTGGTGAATATATTTTTATATTTCTTTTTTGATTTTAAAATAAAAAAAGCCAGAAAAGATAAGGGCATCCCAGGGCTTCCGCAAATCGCGGGAATTAATATTTCAGAATAACCAGACAAGTTGCTGAAATAATTATGCGCGCTGTGGTTGCTTTCAATAACACCAGTATGAAAAAACAAATTATATACTTCGCCCGGATTTGTAATTATAGTTGGCAGAAAAATTACGCAAACAGGAACAAAAATCAATGCCCAGTAAAAACAATCTTTAATTATTAATTTTATTTTTTCTTTGTTAAGCGGCCATAAATAGAAAATGGAAACTAAAATAAAAAATGGCAGAAGGAATAACGCTGTTAATTTTGACAAAACCGCCCAAGCGCCTAAAATCGCAGAAGCAAATAAATATTTTTTTGCTTTATTTCTATTGCTAACATAAACAAGAAAAGTTAAAAAACTTAAAGTTATAAAAATGAACAACATTTTATCGCTAGGCGTGGTCCAATAAGTAATAAAAATATTAGTTGTTAAAAATAGAAGAGAGAAAAACGCTATTATTTTATTAAAGCCAAGTTTTCTTAAGAGATAATAGAAAGAGATATAAAAAATTACAAGCAATAAAAATAAAGGAGCGTTAAAAGCGAAACTGATTGTTTCATAGGCGCTATAAACAGCATAATCGTTGACATTCATAACATCGTTGAAATTCATCCCGAGCGCGTTTTTTTCCGCAATTCGTCTTGTAATATCATTGAAATCAAAGTTTATAAAGTTCATCATAAATCCTGTAAACCAATGAACAGTTATGCCAGGTTGAGATGATTGGATAAGTCCGGAAAAATCTAAATTTAGCATTTTCTCCCAAAAAACATTTGCTCTGTAATGCCAAAACATTTCGTCTAAATTTGGAAAAGTAAAAAAATTGTTTATCTTAAAAATAGCCGTTGTCATAAAGCCAGACAAAATAATAAAAAGAACAATAATAAATTCCTCTGCTTTTTTATAATCTAGTTTAAAATTCATAATTTATATCTTTACAATTTACTTTTAAAGAATAACTTATTTGTTACTAAAAATCAAGGGTTGATTTATTAACAAAAAGAAGATACACTGAAAATAATCTTAATAGTAATTTATTTTATGTTAGTTGACGAAGTAAAAATTAAGTTATCTGGCGGAAAAGGCGGAGATGGCTGTGTTGCTTTTAATAAAAATAAGGGAGAAAGAGGTCCGACTGGCGGAGACGGCGGGAATGGCGGAAGCGTGTATTTAGAAGGAACATCTAATCTAACCGCTTTAAACAAATTTCGCTTTAAAAAAGAATTTTCAGCGGAAGATGGCGTTGACGGAAAAAATAAAATTCTTGAAGGTAAAAAGGGAAAGGATTTAATTTTGAAAGTTCCAATTGGAACGATCGCCCATAATTTAAATGCCGCAGGGAACAGGCATGCCCGTTTCTTACGAGACATAGAAATTGTTAAAAATAAAGAAAAGATTTTAATAGTCAGAGGCGGCAGAAGAGGAAAAGGAAATTATTTTTTTAGATCCTCAACAAATACAACGCCGAAAGAATTTGAGGAAGGGAAAAACGGAGAAGCCTTTGATTTTCTTTTGGAACTTCGGCTTATTGCGGATGTGGGGTTAATTGGTTTGCCAAGCGCTGGCAAGTCAAGTTTACTAAATGTTTTAACAAAAGCGAATGTCAAAGTCGCCGCTTATCCCTTTACTACTCTTGAACCAAATCTTGGTGATTTTTATGGTTTGATTATTGCCGATATTCCAGGCTTAATTGAAGGCGCTTCTTCTGGGAAAGGCTTGGGAATAAGATTTCTGCGACATATCAAAAGAACGAGAATTTTAATTCACTGCATTTCTTCCGAGTCGGAAAATTTACTAAAAGATTATCAGGCAATTAAGAATGAATTAAAAAAATATGAATTAAAATTAGCGAGAAAACGAGAATATATTTTTCTAACTAAAACTGATTTGATTAGCGAGAAAGAAATTAAGAAAAAAGTTGAAGAATTAAAAAAGATAAATCCAAATGTTTTGGGGGTGTCGGTTTATGATGAGGGAAGTGTTGAGGGAGTTAGGAAGTTGTTGAGAGAGATTAAAACTGGATTATAGGACTGTCATTGCGAGAAGGCTGAACGAACGAAGTGAGAGAAATGCCGACGAAGCAATCTCGTAACTATGTCCAATGAATTTAATCACGGGATTGCTTCGTCGCCATCTCTTCGCTACGCTCAATCGGGCTTCTCGCAATGACAAATCAAAAACTAAAATTATTAAAATGCTTCAAAAAAACATCAGGAACTTTTGTATTATCGCGCATATTGATCATGGAAAATCAACTTTAGCTGATCGGCTTTTGGAGCTGACAAAAACAGTTGAAGAAAGAAAAATGAAAGATCAGCTTTTGGACCAAATGGATATTGAGAGAGAAAGAGGAATAACGATAAAGCTTCAGCCAGTTAAAATGACATACAAAGAATACGCGCTAAATCTTATTGACACTCCCGGCCATGTTGATTTTTCTTATGAAGTTTCGCGATCGCTTGCCGCTGTTGAAGGGGCGGTTTTACTTGTTGACGCCACGCAAGGAATTCAAGCGCAAACTTTGGCGAATTTATATTTGGCGCTGGAACAAAACTTAGAAATAATTCCCGTGATCAACAAGATTGATATGCCGAATGCAATGATTGAAAAGGTGTCAAAAGAAATAAGCGATTTAATTGGCACAAAAGAAAATGAAATAATAAAGATTTCCGCAAAAACAGGAAAGAATGTTGAAAAAGTTCTTGAAGAAATAATCAAAAAAGTTCCCGCCCCAAAAGGAAATTCCGATCAGTCTCTAAGAGCTTTAATTTTTGATTCATATTTTGATTCATACAAAGGAGTTGTCGCGCAAGTCAGAATTATTGACGGAAAAATATATAGCGGAGATCAAATATATTTTTTAAAAGCAAAAGCAAAATCTGAAATTATTGAACTTGGTGTCATAACGCCAGGACTCGTTAAGACCGAATTTCTTCAAGCGGGTGATGTCGGATATATCGCCACGGGATTAAAAGAAGTTGGTAAATGCCGAGTTGGAGATACTATTACAAAATACAAATCCTCTTTCAAAGATTCTAATGAAATTGAAAAATTAATTAAACCTCTTCCTGGATACAAGGAAGTAAATCCGACTGTATTCGCCAGTGTCTATCCCGTTGAAGGCGATGAATATCCAAATCTTCGCGATGCTCTTGAAAAACTAAAACTCAACGATGCATCTCTTTCATACGAGCCAGAAAGTTCTTCCGCTCTTGGGCGCGGTTTTATTTGCGGATTTCTTGGAATGCTTCATCTGGAAATTATCAGCGAAAGACTTTCCAGAGAATACGATATGAATCTCGTAATTACAACTCCATCTGTTTCGTATCTTGTTAAAAAGAGGGATGGAAAAGAAATCACAATTTTTTCTCCAACTGAAATGCCGGACCCTTCGCAGATAGAACATATCAAAGAACCGTGGGCAAAACTTGAAATCATTCTGCCAAAAGACAAGATTGGCTCGGTGATGAAACTTGCCGAAAAGTCGCGGGCAATTTATCAAAGCACAAGCTATCTTTCAGAAGACAGGGTGATTTTAAATTATGAAGTCCCTTTAATTAATATAATTGTTGATTTTTATGACAACCTGAAAAGCATTTCAAGCGGTTTTGCTTCTATGAATTATGAGCAATTAGAATTTAGGGTTGGTGATTTAATTAAGCTGGATATTTTAGTTGCTGGTGAAAAAGTTGAAGCTTTTTCAAGAATTGTGCCCCGAAGCCAAAGCCAAGAAGAAGGAAAAAGAGTTGTTGCAAAACTCAAAGTCGCAATTCCCCGTCAAAATTTTGCTGTCGCGCTTCAAGCTACAATTTCCGGAAAAATAATCGCGCGTGAAACAATCAATCCTTTTAGAAAAGATGTCACCGCAAAACTATACGGCGGAGATGTTTCCCGTAAAAGAAAATTATTGGAAAAACAGAAAAAAGGAAAGAAAAAAATGAAATCCTTCGGCAAAGTTGGAATCCCGCAAGAGGCGTTTTTATCGGTATTAAAGAAATAGAATATGTTTCTATTGTTAAATTGTTATAAATAGTAACTTGATATTGCATTATGGAAACTTATAGCAACTCATAGAAATTTATGGAAATTAAATGGTTGTTTTCTAAGGACAATTAATTACAATTAGTTTCTACGAGTTTCAATTAATTTCTAAAGGTTGCTACGCATAACAATTTAATTACAATTTAATTACATTTGCCTAAACCTTAAAATAATTATAAACTACAATCATAAATACTAATTTAAAAATATGAAAGAATATAATATGAAAGCGGATTTTTTAAATGTGGGAATTATTATGGCTATTTTTGTAACCGCTCTTGCGGGGCTTTATTATTACGATCAGCAAAGTGATGTTTTAATGACTACTACAGAATGGTTAGTTGGAATGTTTTAAATAAAACACAACTTTTAACTTTTTGACTTTATAAACTTTCTAACTTCATTATGCCAACTGAAAAAAGAAAACTTGGAGACATGGGCGAAAAGATTGCTTGTTATTTTCTTGAGAAAAGAAATTATTCAATTCTCAAAACTAA
The DNA here is from genome assembly GCA_030638825.1 of bacterium. Lineage (GTDB taxonomy): Bacteria > Patescibacteriota > Minisyncoccia > JAHIHE01 > JAGLIN01 > JAGLIN01. The sequence goes on from DAOWDU010000047.1 coordinate 26,661, forward strand.
TTATCAAAAAAGAATTGGCGAAATAGATATCGTCGCTAAACTTAAAAACTCGCTGCATTTTATTGAAGTAAAAACAAGAACAAATTATAGCAGTCAAAAATATGGCTTGCCTCAGGATGCGGTGACAATTCACAAACAAAAGCGGCTCATTAAGACAGCCCTTTTTTATTTGCTGGAAAACAAATATTCCGATGACACTTTCTGGCAAATTGATGTGATCGCGATTACGATTGACAAAAATAGTGGAACAGCAAAAATAAATTTTATAGAAAACGCGGTGGATTATGAAAGGTATAATAATAAAAGATGCGGGTATTAGGGGTTGACAGGATCTGAAAAGTATGATACACTGTCCTGTTGCGGTGAGAATTTAGAGTAATTTGAAAATTGAATATATTAATTCTTTGAGGAGAGAGTTATAATGGTTTATTTTAGAAATAAGCTTTTTAAACACAAAAACAGTTAGAAGTATCTCTCTTTATTGAAGGAAATAGTTTTAACTGTTTTTTTGTTAAAACATAAAGCTTGATGTAAATGAGGAGAGAGTTGAGGTTACGGTAGAAATTATATTAACGCCGTTAAACCAATAATGCCCGAACTCTTTTACATCAACCTCTATGTTTTTGAGAAATAGAGGATGTGCGAAAATTATGTCACTCTGAATTTATTGAAGAGTGATATGAGTATCGCCGAATGTTCTTTGAAAAAGGGGAAGAAAAAAATAATTCTTAAAGCATTAAATTGGTTGTGAATTTATTCATAATCAGTTTAATGCTTTAAGGATGAAGATTGTTAAATAAAATCAATAACTTTCTGACTTGGCAAATAAAGGGTGGTAAAATGAAACTTACAACCGTGATTAGGATCGCAGAAGAAATGAAAGGTGCGGTAAAAAAAGAGCTCAATCTCATCTTTGATGAGATTGAAAATATGAGCCCAGAACCAAGTTTTTTGGAGACCGAAACTGGTTTTGAATATGTCACTTTTTCAGGAAAGGGCATATACGATTTTGACTTTTCTCGGGAAGGAAAAATCATAGTCAATTGCGATTGCTATAGACAATCGTTGATTGATGGTACAGCTTTTTTTAGAATAACCATGCCAATTGGCATTCCTGTTAACCAATTAGCTGGGAAAGAGAATTTTCTGGTTCTTAAAATAGAATCAGAAATAAAATTCTTTGGCACAATTGAAAGTGCTGAAAGCTCTCAGCCATCCAGACCTGCGATCTCAGGAATGGATTTGGAAGAATTCCTAAAAGTTGGTGGAGAAATGGGACTTGTGGAATTCCATAAGCCAAAATCTACAAAATCAGGAATGTTCCGAAGAGTAGATGAAGAACCCTACTCAGAAGAGGAGCTGTGGTGGCTCGCTTGGGAAAGGTTTGTCTCATGTAGGGATATAGAATATTATCCCTAAAATACTTTTTTCAATCTTTTTTTTCAAAATTCCCTTTTTTTCTTTTTTCCAAGTTTATCTTTCCAAAAAAGGTAAATTTAGAAAAGCCCCGAACTGGGAAAGTTCAGGGTTGTTTTTTTGAAAGTATAAGAATATTTTTTCAAAGCGAGTTAAATTTTTCTTTGACAAATTTCATAAAATCAACAAAAGCAAAAGGTAAAGATTTTCTAAATTTGGCTTCAACTACTTTATCTTCTTTTTGAAAATGAAGATGACAGGGAAAACCTTTTAAATGCTTAAAACGAGTATCAGGAAAATTATCGTAGCGAAAAATAGTTTTGTCTAAATGTCTCCTTTCCCAATGAAAATCAAAACGATTATGAACTGTCTGGGAAATTCTAGCGTCTATAAAGCTTTCATCTTTTAAAATAATTCTTAATTTTTCTTCAGACGGTTTAAGAATATCCGTGACAATATCTAAAAAATTATCCTGAACTATTTTTTCAATAATTTTTAAACTCGTTTTCATGGCAAATTAAAAATTTTTAAGAACCTGCTCTATGGTTTTCGTTCTATTTTCCAAATAATCAAATCTAAAAAAATCTTCTCTTGTATCAGAAGTCTCTCTGATCTCCCCCTTTTTTACTAATTCTTCAAACTTTTTAACACTGTCTAAACCATACTTAAAAGACAATAACAAAAATTCCGTCTTTATATTTAAAAGCTCTCTTTCTAAAAAAGATTTCAAACCTCTTCTTTCAAGCTCTTCGTTTCCAATGTTTAGTTTTTCCGCAATAGTTACTGTGTTATATTTCAACATATTTTTATTATCAATGATTTATAATTTCATTATACTTTATAAAAAACTACTGTCAATTTTTTTATGTCGCTCCAACATGATAATGTCCTAGTAGAGCAAAGTAGAAATGTCCTACCTAGAAATTTTTGTGTCATAATAGTTTAGATAATTTAATTATTTAATCTAAACAAATTATGGAGCAAAAACTAATAAGTATGACCGAAA
>DAOWDU010000023.1 GCA_030638825.1 bacterium
TCTTCTAATTTCAAACTTAGATGAGTGTTATAAAACGCCCCTTTAAAATCTTTCCGCATAGAAAAATCATGCCCGGTAATTGAAGAAATATTATTCGCCACCAAAAATTCAGCGATAGCACTCCCCTCCGCCCCGCCAATTCCGACAATGTGGATGTTCTTGTTTTTTAGGTTTTTGAGATTTAGTGTTGACATTTTTTATGATTAATATTGTCATTGCGAGAAGCCCGAATGAGCGTAGCGAATGAGATGGCGACGAAGCAATCCCGTAACTATGCACGACGAATTTAATTACGGGATTGCTTCGTCGCTCTGCGGAGCTTCTCGCAATGACATTAGCAGTTTTATTATTTCTGACACCCATCACAATACCTCGTCCCCCGCCCCGCAATCTTTGTTTTTATAATCACACCCTTTTTACATCTCAAACATTTCTTTTTCTCTCGCTTATACACTTTTAAAAATTTAGTAAAATTACCTCGCTTACCATTCGCATCAATGTAATTATTAAAAGTCGTGCCGCGATATTTGATCGCTTTTTTTAAAATCTTTTTAATTGCTTGATATATATTTTTAATTTCTACTACTTTTAAAGAATCTATTTTTCTGCTTGGCAAAACCTTTGCTTCAAAAAGAATTTCATCAGCGTAAATATTTCCAATGCCAGCAATATATTTTTGATTTAGTAAAAACGCTTTAATATTGCCCTTTTTATTTTTAATAATATCTTGAAACACTTTTAAAGAAAAACTCTTCTCTAGCGGCTCTTCGCCAAAACTATTTAAAACATTTTCTAATTCCTTTTCATTAACAATTTTCACAACACCAAACCGTCGCAAGTCATTAAAAAATAATTGAGATTTATCACTGAAATAAAAAACAAAATGCGTATGTTTATTCGGTAAATCGTCGTAGAGACGAGGCATTGCCTCGTCTCTACCGCCCTCGCTATGCCCGCCTGCAATAATTTCTTGATTCTTTTGATAAATCAACTGCCCAGTCATTCGCAAATGAATAAGCAAATATTTAGTCGTAGGAACGAGGCACTGCCTCGTCTCTACACTAAATATCAAAAGCTTTCCTCTTCTTTCTATATTTTTAAATTTACTTTTCTCTAAAACTAAAACAAATTCTTTTTTAGAACTCTTCACAATTTTCTTCAATCTCAAATCAACTTTCTTAATTTTCTTGTTAAGAATTTTTTGTTTTAAATCATTTTTAATTGTCTCCACCTCAGGAAGTTCAGGCATAGGTTTTGAATTATTTAAATAATTTACCTACTTCCAGCTTACTCTTTTTTGCTTTAAAAGTCAAGAAAAAATAAAACAACCTGCCAAAAACAGGCTGCTTTAAAAAACTATCATAAACCTTATTTACGCTTTTTCTTCTTAGCTTTTTCTTCAAGCATCAACTTCTTAATTTCAAGTCGTTTCGCAGTTTTGTGAGAATGCGTCTTTCCTCTTTTCCCAACCCCAGTTTTTCTTTTTGCCATATAGATTGTTTTTATAAATTATTCAAGTATTATGATGGTATCATAATAATACAATAAAATCAATTTTTTTACATAAATAAATTCTCTGGATTATTCTTATCCAATTCCCATTTCTGCGGATTTTCAAAAATGTATTTTCTTATTTTATCTAATTCTTTTTCATTACGAATAACACGATCGTAATAATTGCGTTGCCATATTCTTTTATCAAACGGCTCCCAATTATTTTGTTTCACATTTCTAATATATTCATTTGTTGTCATTGCTTTAAACCATTGAACGATTTGCGGGATGTTGGTTTGTCGTAGGGGCGGACCTATGTGTCCGCCCTGAATATGCAATAAATCCTGTTTTGTCCCATGTTCAGGGTTGACACATAGGTCAACCCCTACAACATTTAAAATAAAAATTATCAAATGAATATGATTTGGCATTATGATATATTCGTCTAATGAAATATTTTTAAATTTATTTTCTAATTCAGATAACCATTTTCTAATCATTTCCCCTGCTGAATTTAAAATTATTTTTCCATTAACAATATCGCCAAATCTGTGTTCTTTATTCTGAACACAAATTGTTAAAAAATACGCGCCGTCTGAGGCATAATTATAATCTTTCAATCTGATTGATTTACGATGATGAATTTTGGGGTTGTAATTATTGTTTGGCATTTTTTGTTATTTTATTTTATCGTCGTGGTCGTAGGGGCAGACCTATGTGTCTGCCCTGAATATGGGATAAAATTTGTTTTATCGTGTATTTAGGGATAGACACACAGGTCTGTCCCTACGACATTCAAATTTTGTTTTGCCGCAATCGTCGTAGGGGCAGACCTATGTGTCTGCCCTGAATGCGGGATAGAATTTTGTTTTATCCTGCATTCTGGGTTGACACATAGGTCAACCCCTACTACTGCCTGAAAACACTTGGTTTTTTGTGATTAAAATGATGATGATTTATTTTGAAAATCTATTTTTTCTTTTTATATTTTCTTTTCACTCTTGGAAATAATTCTTTAAGAAATGTTCCAGCAATGATTAACAGCCATATCCAAGATGAAAAAATTCCGAAGAATATTTTTATAAATTCTTGATAGTCAGGTTATATGGCATTCCAGTTTATAAGATTGTTTGTTAATTTATTAATGAGAATATCATTGCTATTCTTTTGAGGCGTATTTCTTTCTTACATATTTATTTATAAAACTATTTAGCCCTTCGCCACTGATGGCTATTTTTTTCATTTCTTCAATATTATATTCGCCAGCACTTGCATAAGTGTATGTATAAATTGCTTCATCATCAAATTCAACTCTGACATAATCGTTACCTATTTCAAAATATAAAATACCAGAATCGCCTCCTAAGTTTTTATATGTTTCCATAATTTTTAATTTAAATTAATTAGCTAGTAATTTTTTAATTTTATCAAAGAGAGGTTTGAAATTTTTAAAATCTTTCTTGCCATATTCAGTAAATTTCAGCTTAATTATTCTTTCGCCCAATTTTTTTTTAAATTTATCGCCTACCTTCCATTCTTTCGCCGTAGGAGATATTGTTTTTGGAAGTTTTATTCCTAATTTTGTAATAAAAGAATCTTCAAATAAATGTTCCATTTCTAAAATTCTATGATTTCTAGATTCGTCAACCCAACCCTTTCTACTATCTGGAGTTTGGAGCAAATAAACCCAAATGTTTTCTTTTTTATGTTTTTTAATAAAATTTGAATCTTTATAAAAATTAAAATTATCCCCTAAATTATTAGTTTTTAATTCAAAATATTGAAAACCAGAATGATCATTGTCAAAAATAGCAATTAATTTCTTCGACAAAGTACTTTCGACATAATTTCCAATTTCACTAATAATTACTTTCCCGTTTTTTTGCAAAATGTCAAAAGGCATATTTTTATTAGGATAAATAACATCCCATGCTTTATTTAAATAAATTTTGTCAAATTTACCTTCAACAAAAATAAGTGGTTTTTTTGATTTCGCAATCTCTTTTTCTAGTTCTTTCCTCTTTGCTTCATATTTTTCTTTTTCGTTAAAAAATTCTTTTTCTTTTTCTTTTAATTCTTTTGAATATTTTGCACGAATTAATGATGTCCCTAAGTCTTTTTCTAGATTAGCTTTAACAGTAGCAAATTTAAAAATATTTTTTTCAACGTCAAATAATTCTACCAAAGAAAAAAATATTTCTTTTTGTTGTTTTTTCTTTTTAATTTTTTTTACATGATATAAATTTACTTTTCTTTTTTCTTTTTTTATATCAACACCGTCATAGATACTTAAAAACTCTTCAGAATGAGTTGTTATAAAAATTTGTTTTTCTGTACAAAATTTTTCTTTAAACTTTTTTGCTAACTCTTGCTGGTTAAAATACTCTGATGAATTTTCTGGTTCTTCAAAGCCCCATATAAAATATTTCTTATTGTTTTGATTCTTATTTAAAAAATTCAAAACCTCTGGAATAAATTTAGCCTGCATGCCATCTCCTCTTAATTTTAAAGAAATTTCTTTTTCGCTTCCAGTTCCTATATCAAACTCTTCAAAAAAACTTTCAAAATCTTGACTAACTTGAAATTCAGATGGTAAAAATTTTGAAACTTTTAAAAATAAATCTTTTGAAAAAAGATTTATACCGTCTTTTAATGAATCAATAGATTTTGTCAAAACAGAAGTACTTTGTATCTCTGTATCAATTTTTCCTATTTCTTTTTCTCTAAAATTTTTATTTTTTAAATCTTTATTTCTATTTCTCAAATCAATAATTTCTTTGTTCCAAGTATTATTTTTTTTAGGTTTTTTGTTTAATTTTATTTTTTTACTCCTAACTTTTATTAATTTTTTATTCTTATTAATTGAATCCTCCCATTTCTCTAAACCCTTTTTTTTATTTTTTAAATCTTCTATTTTTAAATCTTCTATTTTTTTTATCTCTAAAATTGTTCTTCCGAACAATCTAGAAAAAAAATATTTGTCTTTAATGGCTGGAACATATTCAAAAGATATATTATTTAAAAAACCTAACAAATGTTGTCTGTATTGTTTTTCTGCTTTTGAATTTTTATTTTTATCTGGATTAGTAAATATTTTAATAGAATCTCCGTTTTTACTTATACCTTCCAATAAATAATCTCTGTGTTTATTATTACTACCTTGACTATAAAATTTTGAAATAGAGAATTTTTCAGGTAAAAATTTATCTCTCTCTTCTTTTCCGATTAAATCAAAATACACTTTTATTTCAATGACTTTTCTGTAATCATCTTTTTTGGAAGCAGAAAAATCTCTATCAAAAATAAATTTTTCGCCAACAGAAATTTCATCATTAAAAAATAAATTTAATGCCCTTAAAACATTCGACTTCCCTGAATCATTAGCACCAGAGAAAATATTCAAATCGATTAATTCTAAAATCTCCACCCTATCATCTTCTGTGTTACCCAAAAAAGATCTAAAATTTTTTATTTCAATTTTTTCAATAATTTTCATTTTTTTATTTATTATAAATTAATAATTCTTAATTACCCTAATCTCCTCCTCCCCCAACCCATACAACTCATAAACCATCTCATCAATCTCCCTCTCCAACTCCCCCGTGTCCGCTTCTAGATTGTCTTTTTTCTTTTCTAAAATTTGATCAACTAATTTAATAAAAGGTTTTTGTTTTGCAAGAGAGATTTTTTTAATTGGTATTTTTCTTAAAAATGTAAGTTTAACTTGCGCAAATACTTTGCCTGTTTCGGAAATCAATAATTGATAAAGATAATTTCCAAAAGCGGAATTTAAAATAGCTAAAATATATCTCAAATTATAATCTTTATGCTCCGGAGAATTAATAATAGAATGTACTGAATCTATGCAATAAGTCGGCTCTTTGACATAAGTGCATATCAAGCAATCAGCTGTTTGTCTTAAAAATATTTTTTCTTGTTCAAAAAATTTAGGATTCCTTGAACACCACAACCATTTACCATATTGTATATACCGATCATTCCATAATAGAAAATATTTCTGTATATCCCTTCCTCTGATTACAGGTTTTGAGTTTTTATCTTGTATTCTATCCCTGAACCAATTTATTTTTTTACCCTGTACTTTAGCATAAACAGTTATGCCTTGAGAATTTTCTGTAATATCTCCTAGCAATTCCGTATCCCTTGAAAAATGTTTTAAAATTTTTATATTCTTTATTGCTTTTATGTCAAAACTTTCAAAATCAAATTCGGAATTTTTTAATTTGACTACATCTTGATTTTCTAAACTTCCATTTATAATCTGCTTGCATAAAAATTTAGATATGTCATTTTCTTTCCCCTTTTCTGTTTTCAATAAGATAATTGAATTATCCACAACTGCGGATTCAAATATACTAGTAATACGATCTGTTATTTCAATAATATACCCATTTTCATAAATCAATTTTCGTAAATTTTTAAATTGCGGATAATGTAAATAGGTATGCGGAGTTATAAACGAAACAACAGCTCCTCTCTTAGCTATATTAAAAGCCTGTCCAAAAAAGAAAATATACAAATCATAATGACCCGATAAAATATTAGAATAAGATTTTTGAAAAATACTTTTATCTTCCTTGTCTGATATTTCTTCATACGGCGGATTTGCTATTACCACATCAAATCCCCCATCTTCAAAAACATCCGCAAAATACAACCTCCACAGAAAGAACGGTTTTACTCCTGTTTTTTTGAATTCGTTTAAAACATCCATAATCTGCCCCTGCTTGGAAAGATTTTTAGCAAAACTTTCCGCATCCTTTTTCTTCATCCCGCCCATTGTCACGAATTCAAATTTCTTATTATCACTCTCCAATTTCTTAACCTCTTTTTCAACACTCTTCTTAATAACCTCATATTCAATATCATCAATCTCTTTTTTAATTTTCTTTTTCTCTTCCAAATCATTCAAAGCAAAATATTTTTTATGCAAGCTATTTAATTTATCAACACTCGCCTGCTCCTCATTTTCAAGCAAACTAACCTGTGCTTTGTTTTTCTCTTGATCAAACAGCTTAATGCTCGTATCGCCCAAAACCAATTCTTCCAACAAACTATTCCCCTGCATAATTTTATAATCCAAATTAGGCAGCGGCTCAATTTCTTCAAGATCATAATCAACCACAAGCGAAAGCCATAAACGCAATTTAGCGATTTCAATCGCGCCCGGGTCAATGTCAACACCATAAATACAATTTTGAATTGTTTCTTTTTTGAGATTATATTCGCTTGTTTTTTTATTAAAAAACGGCTGTAAAATTTGACGAGTTTTTATAATCTCTTGCAACATTCCAACAAGGAAAGCGCCCGAACCGCAAGCGGGATCACAAACCTTTATTGACGCCAATTTTTCATCTATCAATTTTGCATTTTGGGAAATGGTTTTTGTAATTTCGGAATTATCTTTTGTTTCGTTGTGTTTGATAAGCGTGGTGATGTCATCCGTAGAGACGAGGCACTGCCTCGTCTCTACATCGCATACGCTTGCCAAATAATTTATCAAACTCTCTTGGCACATATAATGGACAATTTCTCTGGGGGTGTAGTATGTTCCTTTGCCTTTTCTTAAATTCTCGCTTAATAGATTTTCAAAAACCTTGCCTAACATTTCAGGATCAATAGCAATTTCTTGATCAATCGGACTGTTCTCATCAACCGTGAAATTATACTGATTAAAAACTTTCAAAATCTTTTTAAAAATTTTATCATCAAGAAGAATGTTACTATTCTCCCATTCATATTCAGGATCAAATAATCCGCCATTCAGAAATGGAATTTGGCACTTGAAATAATCACGATAGAAAGTTCCGGCTTTTTCTGATTTTTTATTTAAAGCATCATAAAATAAATGCTCTAAAATATCATTGAAAAAATTATTATATTTCAGATATTTCTTATCAAACAGATTTTGCAAAAAGTTTTCATCGCCCTGTTTTAATGATTTATCCTTCGTAGCTCCCAACCAGCATTTTTTCTGCAAGAAATATAAAAACACAATCTGCCCCAAAAGTTTCTTGGCAAAATTTTCTTTATCAATATTAGATTCAATAGCTACTTTTATGAAAATATGATTATTCTCAAGTTCACTGACCAAATCTTCAAACAAATTTTTATATTCCTTAAAAAACTCCTTTGTCACTTTTTCAACACTAAACGCATCTTTAATTTTCTCAAGCGTTGAAAAATCGCCATCACCTATTTGGCTTAGAAAAGTTTTATTCGTTTGCTCTTTACTGACAAAATATGTATATCTCTTAAAAGAATTTAAAACTCTTTTTGTTCCGGAATAAGTCGGATAAATTAAAGAAAAACGAAAAGAACCTTGCTTATCATAAAAAACAAAAATCCCCGCCTCGCAATTATTATTATTCATCAAAATCCTCTTCCCCAAATCATACTGCTTTTTACGACTGCTTCTTTCAGACAAATCATTTTTCACTTTTGCCACAGCAACAATAATCTTTTTATTATCATCTGTTTCAATTTTTCCCAATTTTTGAATATCTGAAAAAATATCTTCAGAATTTAAAGAAGAAAAAGTCTCTTTGTCTCTCGTAAAATTTGCGTCAAATAAAAACTCATCCAGCTTTTCCAGACTAAAATTATTTATTAAATTTTCTAATTTTTCTTTTTGCATTTTATTATATGATAGAATTCTATCTATTTTGTTTACACTAATTATCTACTATAAACTAATATAGCATATTTGTTTATAGTAGATAATTAAAAAACGCTATGCTTATTGATTCTTAATTGCGATTATAATTTCTTTTTTTCTCGTCTTTTATTGTTTTTTTGATTTTCTATTCCTTACACTCTCCAATGCGCAAAGCGCTACTTTATCAAAATCAACATCTTGCGTTGCTTCTACCTGTTTATATTTTTCAAACTTTTTATCCGCAATTTCTAGCATAAGTTCGTGCGAAATTTTTCCCGCATCACGCAAAATATTCCTATCGTTAATCGTCAAAAATCCATGGAGCTTTTTTATCCAATCCTTCATAGCCATCGGCACTCTGCGACGAGCTTGTTCTGTGGCAAATATTAAATACTGCTCTACTAACGCATTAAGCTGAGATAATTCTTCCTTGTTATAATAATTTTTAGCAATAACAACTTCTTCTTTTGTTGGTTTTGCTCCTCTGAAATTCGTCAGCCCAAGATTCTTTTTGTCGCTATCAATACGCTCAACAATAATCTCAGCTGCGGTATTGCCAGTGACTGCGTAATGCACTTTATTTTGGACTGTTTTGAAAAAAAACAAACTCTGATCATTAGTCGGATCATAATCTATACTGGTCGCATAGATATCTGTAATTTTTCTATAAAATCGTTTTTCGCTTGTCCGAATGTCAGCAATTGTGCGTTCAAGTTCTTCAAAATAATCAAAAGGAAGGTCAGGATTTTTCAATCGCTCGCTGTCTATCACAAAACCTTTGACGATATATTCACGCAAATGAGCAGTCGCCCACTGGCGAAATGCCGTGGCAATATTACTTTTAACTCTATAGCCGACAGAAATAATCATCTCAAGATTATAATATTCTATCTCTCTTTTTATCTCACGATTACCCTCTTTTTGAACTGTTAAGAATTTCTTAACAGTTGCGGTTTGATCTAATTCACTTTCTTCAAAAATATTCTTTACATGTTGGCTAATATTATTTTTTGTTGTCCGAAAAAGTTCCGCCAATGCGTTTTGTGTCAGCCAAACCGTATCGCCTTCAAAACGAACATCAATTTTGATCTCGCCATTTTTTGCTTTATAAATTACTATTTGAGATTGTAGCATTTTTTTCATATTTTTTATATAAACTAATTTATTGATTCTCAATCGCAATTATAATTTCTTTTTTCTCATCTTTGATTGTTTTTTTAATCTTATCAAGATAATTTATCCCACCCAAATCTTCTATAATATTCTTAAATTCTTTTGTTTTATCATCAACGCCTTTTATTTCTTTAACACTCACAATTCTTCTCATCGTTGGCAAAGCGAGAGTGCCATAGTCAATTATATCTTCCAAGAAAATTTCCGCCATTTCTTTTAATTCCGAATTGTTGTTTTCACCAGAGACAATAGACTTCAAAAAATTTGTTGTTTTAACCTCAATGCTTTGTTGTGATCCAGCTGAGAATGCTCTCTCTTTAAAATCTTTCGCTTTTTCATAAAAATCCCAAAACTTAACGCTTAGTTCAAGACCTTCTAAATCTGGATTATCGCAATAAATTTTTTCGTATATTGATTCAAAAGGAACTTCTCTAATAACTTCTTCTTCGTCCTTTTCTATAACTTCCTGAATATGCAGTCTTTGTCTTTTTGTAAAAATTAAAAGACCTTTTTCCTCAAACTTTTTTGCTACTTTTATTTTAGACGGATAATCGCCAATTTCTTTAACCAGCTCTGGATATTTTTCTTTTATCTCTCTGAATTTATTGATAATTTTTGTTTCAAAACCCTCCTCCTCATCATCTACATCCTGCTGAAATCTATCAAAAAGCGCTGACGGAGTTGGCTCCTCATCAGGATGAAAGATTTTTGCATCCTCGCCTAGAACGCTATGAATCATAAACATTTTACCCGCCGCGATTTCTTCTGTCTGGACAAGTTCCGCGCCTTTTTCTGTTGGAAAGAAATTGACAATCTGAAGCTTTTCGAAAACTTTTTTTGAGATACGATTAATTCGTCCAATTCTTTGGATTACTCTAACTGGATTCCACGGGATATCGTAATTAATTACCATTCCCGCTCTGTTTAAATTAAACCCTTCTGAAATTTTATCTGTTGCCAATAAAATATCATATTTATTTTCTTGATCTTCTTCAGAATAAGAAGCGTCAAAATTTCTTTTAATTTCTTTTATTTTTTCTTTTCCTAAATCCCCTGAATATAAAATTCTATCTTTAAATTCTTTCTCAATAATTTTCGCTAAAAAATCTGCGGTATCCCGATACTCCGTAAAAATAATTATTTTTCTTTTTGGCTCTTTACCTAATGGCTTCTTAGCTAAATGCTCTTTTATTTTTTCAATAATCGCTTTTGCTTTTGGATCATTTTCAATCATATTTAGAGAAATTAAATTCTGTTTAATTTCCTGATACATTTCCAAATCAGAATTTATATCAGCTATAAATTTTTCTTTTTCTTTAAAATTGTTTTCTAAATAATAAATTTTATTATTCTTAGGAGGATTGCCTTTCTCAAGTTTTATCGCGAAATCAGCCAAAGCTTTTTCCACATCATCTTCATCTGCTTCTGTTATTTTTTCAATCAATTTTCGATCAAGAATATATTTTTTATTTTTCTCAATAAATCTCAAGATTATTTTTGTAATTGAAATTTGATTTTCAATGCTTTTTTCAAACGAACCAAAAGATGATTCCAGCCTTTTTACTAAAAGCCGTTTCATAAAAATAGTCGTATTTTTTTGCGAATAGAATTGCCTGTTTTCTTCAAGGTTCAAATCTTCCCCTTCTTCTTTTCCGGACTCATAAATAAACGGGTTATAAATTGCTCCTGTGAATCTCCCCTCTTCTCCAAAATAATCCCGCAGAATTGTATCGTAAAATTCCGACTGTTCTTTCGTCAATTCGTAAAACCAAGTTTTTGGAGATTCAATGACAGAAAGATTTTTCACTTCATCTTTATATTTAGAATTTTTTTGCAAATCAAGCCTATTTCTTCTCACAACTATCGGCTCAATAACTGAACGAATTTTAACGGCTAATTCTCTTGTTCTTGTTTTTACTTTCTCAATATCTATTTTATCCTCACCAAAAAGCGACTTATAATTCTTTTTCGCTTTCGCTACTTTCTTATAATCAGAATGTTTATAAAATTTCCTAATTTCTAAAAGCTTTTCAAATTCTCCTTTAAAAATTTTAAATAAATTTTTTAAATTACCATCTAGAGTAAGAGAAGATTTTTTGGGGATAGTAAACAATTCAAGTAGCGCTAAAATATCAATGGGCGAATTATTAAATGGTGTAGCAGAAAGTAAAATAACCTTTTTATTCCGACAAAGATTTTTCAACTTTTCATAGTTTGTCGTATCAGAATTTCTAAATCTGTGAGCTTCATCTATAATCACTATTTCTATTGGATCCGCTTTTTCTTTTTTGACAAATTTTTCCGCAAAATCAATATTACCAGAAGATAAAACTTTCCAAGAACTCAAACCAAAATCACTCATATAATTTTCCCATTCGGAAATAAGACCCGGCGGACATAAAACAATGCCTATTTTTTTATTTACTTTCGCAATTAACGAAGCAATAATTGATTTTCCCAGTCCGACTACATCAGCGACAATAACGCCATTATCCAAATTTAATATTTTTACAGCTTGTTTAACCGCATCTTCTTGATATTTATAATATTTATATCCCGCTTTTTCTATAATTTCTTTCAGAGGCAAATCATTTTCTTCAACGCTTTTCATATCAAGATATGTTTTTAAAACAACCGCAAAAGCTTCAAACGGAGTTACCTTTTTAATTTGCGTTTCATCTTCTATTGTTTTTATCAACCTATCTTTTAATGCTTTGTTTTCAGTAATTGGAACAGAATCTTTCCAAAGATCTTCAAAATACGCGCTCGCTTCTTCCGTTCCATAATCTTTTATCTCAACATTAAATTCATTCTGATGAGACAGCCCAGCTTTTGTTAAATTGCTACTACCAGTTATAAAAAGATTTTTTTGAACAATTTTATCTTCAAGTTCAAATATATATAATTTTGCATGGTTCGGCTTTTTTGTTTTTCTGATAATTAGTTTATCCTCTATAATCAAATCAATAAAAAAATCTATCTGCTCATAAAATTCTTGTCTGTCAAAATCATCGCTGTTCAAGGATTTTCTGACAGAATTTATAAAATTGTTTTCTATATCTCTTTTACTTAATTCCTTTTTTTCTTTAGATTTTGCGCACTCAACAGTCATTCCGGACAGAAGATGATCTACTTCAAGACCAACCAATATTCTTAATTTTAAGTTATCATCCTTTTCTTTTAAAGACGAATATAACTCAGTAATTCCTGAAAAATAAAAAAAACCGACTAAAAATTTCAGTTCTTCGCTTTTGGAAATAAGTTCCACCAATCGTTTTTTGAGATTGTCTGTTTTGTCATTAGTTATGAAATTGCTCATATTATAAAAATAGGGAGTTAGCTTATACTCTTATCTTACTCTTTTTAACTAAAAAATCAAGAAAAAATCACCTCCAACAAGGTGATTTTCACAAAAATTGTCTGCTCCTGAATTTGAGCACTCGCGAACTTTCTCTATAATTCTACCAAATCTTATTCACCAATCAAGGACATATTTGCCGAAAGGCAGGAAAGAAATTTAAAAAGCTAAATTTCGCACTGAAACACCCCCGACTATCTACATTTTCATTACTATTTTATTATCTGCGGAGCCGGCTCGGGCGTCCCGTCCGAGACGGGACGCCCTCGCCTCCTTCTCTCTTGTTTTTAAAGGGTAAAAGGATATAAATGGAAAACGAAAAGTTGAAAATCTAAAATAATTAGAACGGAAAAACCAACAAGGTTTTGCCGTTTTTAAAATATGCTTCTGACAAAGAATGAAATTGGAGATTATCATACTATGCAAAAGAAAAAAGGGCTTTATTCTATTATTCTTTTCCGTCCAGTTATTCTCAATTCTCCTGTCCGAAAAAACAAGTTTTGTCCCTTTTTTGCCCAAAGAGTAAATTATATGATTTGAAGGCTGGAAATAAGAAAACTGCTGGACTGGTCTTTCTAACAATTTGGCATGATATAAAAGCTGAAGCCTTCTTTGCATCGTTCTTTCCGGCACTTGTGAATGCAGAGCTAAAAGCTGTCTGGTATCCAAAAAACGATAATCCGCCAAATCCTGCAATATTTTCAAATCAGTTTCAGTTATTCTAAAATTTGGCGCCTCCTTGCTCCTTTCAAATTTTTTGAGCTTATGTTTTGGCACGGTAAAATTGTTTGAGTTTCTTTATTATTTTCTATAATTAGTGTCCTAAACATTTTTCAAATAATCCTTTATTCTCTCTTTATCCTCGTTTTCTTTATTTCCCTTAAAATATATTTCTATAAATTCAATGCCGATTATTTCCACTGTTTGATGATTTTCAATATAAGCGTAAATAATTCTTAGATCTTTTTTCTTTAAGCTCTTACAAAAAAATCTGGCCTTAATAATATAAATAAAACCAGTTTTTGTAATGACATTAAAATGCTTGCCGATTCCTAAAGGCGATTCATTTAAAACTTTTTTAAATTCCGTCAAATCACCGTCCAAGGTTTTGAATTTTTTGGATAATTTTTTAAAATCTTTTTTAAATTCTTCAGTACTTTTAAAGTTCATCTTCGTAGTTTCTTACTGAATGATCATCGTCGCGATAAAAAACAGTCTCATAGCTAATTTCCTCGCCTGTTTTATGAACTCTCCATGGAGTATCAGAATGAGAATAGTTGCTTAATTCCGTGGCATTTTTCCAAGCTAAGCGCGCCAAAACCTCGTCTATATGCTGGATTTCCTGAGCTGATAAAATTTTTAAATCCGCCGGCCTGTGAGGCAGATATTTCTTTTGTTCGTGTCGAAAATACTTGCTTCTAATTTTTTCTATCTCACCTTTTTCTATCATTTTATCTGTTATTTTTTTAAACTCAACCGGTGTCGGACCAAAATGATTTTTGATATACTTGGCGCCAATCAATTGCTCTTCAAATTTTTCGTAATAATCAAAATCAATAAAATAAAGCAACTTATAAATCGCGGTTTCGCCGATATTTGGTCTGGCGCCGACTTTTTCAAGAATATAAAGCAAAACCTCTTTAAATTTTTTCACATTAGCGCTAGGTATAATTATTCTCATTTCCGATTCAGATGTTTTTTTTATCTTTTTTTCTTTTTCCAAATCAACTACCATTTCCTTTTTATCGCCATCTATTAAATCCTTTAAAGACATGCTAAAAATAGACGCTATTTTTTGCGCCTCAGGAATCGTCAATTCCCGCTCACCTTTTTCTATTTGCATATAGGTTTGACGCGACATCTTTAGTTTTTCCGCTATAAACTCTTGAGATAAGTTGTTTTCTAGACGAAAATTTTTTATTGTTCGTGACAAGTTTTTAGTCATGTTAAAATTTTATGATTATCCTTGTTTCTATTATACATTATGTATGAAATTCTTGTCAAGTGTGTTGTAAAGTTTTATATACATTATTAATTCTCCATATATTTTAACTTTTCGTTTTCCATTTATATCCTTTTACCCTTTAAAAACAAGAGAGAAGGAGGCGAGGGCGTTCCGTCTCGGACGGGACGCCCGAGCCGGCTCCGCAGACAATAAAATAGTAATGAAAATGTAGATAGTCGGGGGTGTTTCAGTGCGGAATTTAACCTTTTAAATTTCTTTCCTGCCTTTCGGCAGATATAGACATCACATCCAGAAACCGCATCACAGTTTAGAAAATTCCCTAAAGATGGTATAATACAGGTATGAAGAAATGCAAAAAGCTAATTAAAAAACAAAAACAGGAATTACAGAATATTATCAATTATTCCAAAAGTTCAGGCAGGGAAGTTCGCCGTTCCCAGGCGGTTTTATTGCTTGATCAGGATACAGATTTCCAGATGATTATTTCGTTAACCAAATATAGCCGTCGGCAGATATTTGATTTACGCAAGAATTATTTGGAAAAA
>DAOWDU010000015.1 GCA_030638825.1 bacterium
TTATGGGGTTTGTTATTTATTATTCCTGGTATTATATTTTTAGTTTATTATTTCTTTGCTGAATGGGTTTTAATTTTTGAAGACTACGAAGGAATGTCAGCGCTCAGGAGGAGCAAGGAATTAGTCAAAGGATATTGGTGGTCTGTCTTCGGCAGATTTTTAACATTTGGTTTGATTCATTTAGCTATTATTTTGGTTTTGTCTATACCCC
Organism: bacterium; assembly: GCA_030638825.1. Lineage (GTDB taxonomy): Bacteria > Patescibacteriota > Minisyncoccia > JAHIHE01 > JAGLIN01 > JAGLIN01. The sequence goes on from DAOWDU010000015.1 coordinate 212, forward strand.
TCATTTTTATTGAAGAAGGTTCAGTTTTAGAATCTATATGGAATTTTGCTACGAGCATGCTGGACATAATAATAAGTATAATTTTTGCTATTTACAGCTATTTGATTTATAAGGATCTGGTAAAGATTAAAAATAGGAACCAGGTTGAAAATAAGAATGACAATTAAAAAACAATAAATGAAAAAAGTAAAAATTAAAATTGATAATAAAACAATAATTTGCTCTCCAGATAAAACTATTATGGAAGCGGCGAAAGACAATGGAATAGAAATTCCGGGGCTTTGCAATCATCCCGATTTTCCGCCGAGGGCGAATTGTCGGGTTTGTGTGGTGGAGATTATTGGAGTGAAAAAATTGATGACCTCCTGCTCAACTAAAGTTCAAGACGGAATGGAAATAAGAACAAATACAGCGAGAGTAAAAAAAGTTCGCAATTTAAATATTGAATTAATTTTTGCCGAGCATCTTGAAAAATGTTCAGATTGTATTTGGAATGTTAATTGCAAGTTATTAGATTTAGCCGATAAATATGATCTTAAAATTAAAAGATTTATAGATAGAAAGAAAAATAGAAAAACAATCAAGTTTGGAAATGCCGTGGAAATTGATGGATCGCAATGCATTGATTGTCGCAATTGCATTGACGCTTGTTCTATTTTGCAGAATATAAATTATCTGAAATTAAAAGGCAAAGGAGAAAATCAGGAAGTTGTGGAGAATAAAAAAGTTGGAGACAAAAAGATTGACTGTATCTATTGCGGGCAATGCGCAGTTCATTGTCCGGTGGGAGCGGCGCAGGAACAGAGTCATTGGGAAGATGTTGAGAAAATATTATATGACAAAAGTAAAATTGTTATCGCGCAATTCGCGCCTTCAATTAGAGTAAGTATTGGTGAAAGTTTCGGTTTGCCTTATGGAAAAATCGCAACTGGTCAAGTTGTCGCTGGATTAAGAAAGCTCGGTTTTGATTATATCTTTGATGTCAATTTCGGCGCTGATGTGACGACAATAGTTGAAGCGAAAGAGTTGTTAGATAGAATTCAAAATTCAAAATTCAAAATTCAAAATTCTATTCTTCCGATGATAACCTCCTGTTGTCCCGCTTGGGTGAAATATGTTGAGTTTTATCATCCCGAATTAATTCCGAATTTAACAACCGCCAGATCGCCGCATATTCATCTGGGCGGAATTGTTAAAACATATTGGGCGGAAAAATTAAACGCAAATCCAAAAGATATTGTCGTTGTTTCTATTATGCCTTGCACTGCGAAAAAATTTGAATCAGCGAGAAGTGAAATGAAAATAAAAAATATGCTTCCAGTTGATTATGTTTTGACGACAAGAGAATTCGCCTGGATGATGAAAAGGCACTGTGTTAATTTTGCAAAATTAAAAGGGGAGCGCGCGGATCATCCTTTGGGAGAATATAGCGGCGCGGCGGCGATTTATGGCGGAAGCGGAGGAGTGATGGAATCGGCTCTGCGCAGCGCGCGATTTTTCGCTTGCGCTGGAAATAAAAGAGAAGAGAATAAAATATGTAATTTAAAATTAGACTTCAAATCTGTCCGCGGACTTGCTGGAATAAAAGAAGCGACAGTTTCGGTCGCAGGAAGTAAATTAAGAATCGCGGTTGTTAATGGCATTGGCAATATTGAACCAGTAATAGAAAATTTAAATAACTACGATTATATTGAAGTAATGGCATGCCCAGGAGGATGCATCGGCGGTGGCGGTCAGCCAATTCCAACAACGGATGAGATTAGAAAAAAGAGAACGGAAGCATTATATAAAATAGATAAGAATAAAAAAATAAGAGAAGCGCATCGGAATAAGGGAGTTTTAGGTGTGTTGAAGTGGTTAGAGAAACAAGGGAAATTAGAGCATCAAGTTTTGCATACAGGATATTTTAATTCGACACGGACGAACACAGACTAAAGGCACGGACAAACACTGACAAAATTTAGTCTGTGTTCGTCTGTGTCCTATTAATTATTTAAATATAATATTATGCCAAAAAAACATCTTGCCACAATTACTATTTTAGTCAAAGACCGACAAACAAATTCTGAGAATGTTAATGAAATGCTTACGGAAAATAGCCATTTGATTATGTCTCGCTTAGGAGTTAATGTGCAGAGAAGTTGTATAGAAAACTGCACAGGATTAATTGCGGTAGCGATTGAAGGGACGACAAAAGAGATTAATGATTTGACTAAAAAGTTGGATGAGCTTTATGGGATTGTGGCGAAGGCAAGTATAATGACGGAATAATTTGTCATCCCAGAATTTTTTCTGGAGCGAAGCGTAAGAAAAAATGTCTGGGATCCAGTTAGTTTCACTTAATAAAATTGTACAAAGAATATTGTTTATTGAGACTTACTGGATTCCCGCCTTCGCGGGAATGACAAAATACGCTTTAATTTTCTAATCTAAAACCATGCAATATCTAAAAGAAAAAACATTTGAAAGAATCAACACTAACTCCATCGCGCAATTTGCGGGATTAGCAAGCATCGCAATGTTCTTGCCATTTATACTTCACATTCAATGGATAACCGGACCGATTGTAAACGCGGTTTTAATTTTAACTTTACTTAAATTTGGATTACGCAACGCGGTTGCTATCGCGATGGTTCCGAGCTTAATGGCTTTATCGGGCGGTCTGTTGCCAATAGTTTTAGCGCCGGTCGTTCCTTTCATTATGATTGGCAATATGATTTTAATTCTCTGTGTTGACTGGGCTTATAATAATTTTAAAGATAAATCAAAAGGTTACTGGTTTGGCGTTTTGCTGGGAGCTGGTTTGAAATTCCTCTTCTTATTTTTCAGCGTCAACATAATTAGCGGGCTTTTGATTCAACAAGAACTCTCCCTAAAAATCGCTCAGATGATGAGTTGGCCACAATTGTATACAGCTTTGTTGGGGGGGATTATTGCTTGGGGAGTTTGGAAGAGATTAAAATAAAAAATTATGGACACACACAAAAGAACAATAATCAAAACAATCACCTGGAGGATAATCGCGACTTCAACTACGGTGGCTGTAATTTATATTTGGACTGGCGATTTATCTGTCGCTCTTGGTTCGGGCTTAGTCGCGAATGCTTTTAAGACTATTTTTTATTATGCGCATGAGAGAGCGTGGAATAGGAGTGATTTTGGGAGAGAAGCAATTCGACACAGACAAACACAGACTAAAGGCGCTGAAGGACACAGATAAAAATCAGTGTTCGTCTGTGTGTTATTTCTTAATTTTTTAACAAAAAACTATGACAAAGATCGCAATTAATGGCTTTGGACGAATTGGTCGCCCAGCCTTAAAAGTAATTTTAGACGAACATCCTAATTTAGAAGTTGTCGCTATTAATGATTTGACTGACACAAAAACTTTAGCGCATTTATTAAAATATGATTCCAACTATGGGATTTATGAAAAAGATGTTAGCTATGATGAGGAACATATCATAATAAATAATAAAAAAATAAAAGTATTCGCGCAGAGAGATCCTGAACTTTTGCCGTGGGAAAAATTAAAGGTAGATATCGTTTTGGAATGCACGGGATTTTTTAGAAATAGCGAAGGCGCTAATAAACATCTTAAAGCGGGCGCAAAAAAGGTAATCATTTCCGCGCCAGCGAAAAGCGAGAAGATTAACACTTTTGTTTTAGGAGTAAATGAAGAAAAATATGATCCTAAAAAAGATAATATAATATCTAACGCTTCCTGTACTACTAACTGTTTGGCACCGGTAGTAAAAGTATTAAATGATAATTTGGGAATTGAAAAAGGTTTTATGACTACGGTGCATAGTTATACTAACGATCAGAAAATTTTAGACTTGCCTTACGAAGGCGACTTGCGCCGAGCGCGCGCGGCAGCAATGAATATTATTCCCACAACAACTGGCGCTGCAAAAGCGGTGATTAAAACCATTCCCGAATTAGAAGGGAAGTTAGATGGAATGGCAATGCGCGTGCCGACCCCAGTTGTTTCTATTGTTGATTTTGTAGCAACTTTGAAAAAATCAACAAATATTGAAGAAGTAAATAATTTATTCAAAGAAGCGGCGGAAAATAATCTCAAAAATATTTTAGCAGTTTCTGAAGAAAGATTAGTTTCAATAGATTTTAAAGGAAACAAATTTTCTTCCATTGTGGATTTGCCGTTGACGATGGTCAATGAAAATTTGGTCAAGATTTGCGCTTGGTATGATAATGAATATGGATATACTTGCAGATTGGTGGAGATGGCAGAATTTGTGGGAGAGAAATAATAAAAATTTAATTTTATCAACTAACAAAAAATCATGAAAAACACAATCCAAAATCTCGCCAAGGCGTTTGTTGGCGAGAGTCAGGCGAGGAATAGGTATGCGATTTATTCTAAAATCGCCAAAAAGGAAGGGCTTGAACAAATTGCTGAGATATTTTTATTGACAGCGGAAAATGAGAGAGAGCATGCGAAGTGGTTGTTTCGTTTAATTAACGAATTAAAAAAGAAGAGTGCTGAAAATTTGGACGAAGTAAAAATAGAAGTAGGAGTGCCGACAACTTTAGGCGATACCGCGGAAAATTTGAAAGCGGCGATCGCGGGAGAAAATTTTGAGCAAACACAAATGTATCCAGAGTTTGCCAATATGGCAGAAAAAGAAGGACTTACAGAAATTGCCAAAAGACTAAGAGCGATTGCGATTGCGGAAAAACATCACGAAGGAAGATTTAGAAAATTACTGGCAGAAGTTGAAGGAAGTTCAGTTTTTAAAAAAGAAAAAAAAGTCTATTGGGTTTGCCGAAAATGCGGTTATATTTCTGAAAGCGAAGAAGCTCCTGAAAAATGTCCGTCTTGCGATCACCCGCAGAGTTATTTTGAGGTTAGATGCGAGGAGTATTAAAATATTGGATATTAAATATTAAAAAAATATGAAGTTTTTTACTGACAGAAAGCTTAAAAGTTTTAAAAAGCTGTTTTTAGCAATGGCAGGTCATTATTGGATGAGATAGATTTAAAAAAAGTTAAGGAAATTAATTTTGGAAGCGAGAAATTATATGTTCCAGCTGATGTCGTGGCTTATAATCCAAAGACAAAAAAGATTTCCTTGCAAGCGGTAGGAAAGGGAATGTTTGAAGATAAAAATTTTTCCTTTGGCACAAGAGAAATTGCCAAAGCCGTGTCAAAAAAGTCAAACTGTACTATAATAATAGGAGGAGGAGACACAATTGCCGCGGTAGATAAATTTGGAGATTTAAAAAAGATAACTTATGTCTGTACTGGCGGTGGAGCAATGCTGGAATTTTTAAATGAAATCCTAAAGGATAAATTCCGTTATTTACATAATTTTTAAAAAACACCTATGAAAACAAAAAAACAAAAGAACAATTTAAACAAATCTAATCAACCCCTTGATCTTGTAATGGCGTTGTTTATGATTTTTGCCGCTATTTTTTTAATCTTACTTCTTTTTATTGTGAAAATAAATTATGAAGCGAAAAAAATATACGACAACGGCTATTACACAAATATTAAAAGCGTTGAAATAAATACTGATAAAAATATTTATACTGCTGGTGAAAAAATTAATTTATCTATAATAAACAACGAAAAACAACCCGTTTATTTCAAGCCGTGCGAATATCTAAATAACTTTGAAAAGGAGATTGATAAAAAATGGAGAAAGGAAAATATAACTATAAGTGACAACAATGATTATAACCAAGTTAGTTTCAATAAAAATGAAAGCATCACAAAATGTGAAATTGAATTGCCTAAATCGGGCGAAGGAATATATAGATCTGTTGTGCAGATATATTATAATTGCGCAAAACCAGGTTATTGCGAAAGCTCAAAAACTTTTTATTCAAACGAATTTATAATTGTAATTGATAGTAATTGATTGTAACTAATTGTAATTAGTAATTATGCCAAATAAAATCAAAAAAATCCAAGCAAGGGAAATTCTTGATTCTCGCGGGAATCCGACTATTGAGATTGAAGTTGTTTTGGATAATAAGATTAGGGCTATCGCCGCCGTCCCGTCTGGCGCTTCAACGGGAGAATTTGAAGCTTTAGAATTGCGTGATGGAGATCTGAACAGATATAACGGCAAAGGAGTTTTGAAAGCTTGTCAGAATGTTAATCTAAAAATAAATAAAATTTTAAAAGGAGAAATTGTAACGAATCAGAAAAAAATAGATCAAATAATGCTTGATCTTGACGGAACTGAAAATAAATCAAATCTGGGAGCAAATGCTATTTTGGGAGTTTCGCTTGCTTGCGCCAGAGCGGGAGCTATTTCTCAAAATAAACCATTATATAAATACCTCGCAAAAACTTTCCAATATCCAATATCCAATATCCAATATCCGACGCCAATGTTTAACATTTTAAATGGCGGCAAGCATGCGGATAACGGGCTTTCAGTTCAGGAATTTATGATTGTGCCAATTGGAATTAAAACTGTAAAAGAAAAAGTCAGAGCTGGTGCGGAAATATTTCATAAATTAAAGGGAATTTTGGCTAAACTAAATTACGCAACTGGAGTTGGCGATGAGGGCGGCTTTGCTCCGAAACTAGACAGTCATCATAAAGCGTTTGATTTAATCAGTGAAGCGATTAATAAAACTGGATATAAATTAGGAAAAGACATGTTTTTTGCCATAGACGCTGCCGCGAATTCATTTTTTTCCTTGGATGATAATAAATATATTTTAAAACCCGAAAATATTTCTTTGGATTATAATCAATTAATTGCATTGTATTTAGAGTGGATTGAAAAATATCCGCTGTTTTCAATTGAGGATGGTTTGGATGAGAAGAGTTGGAATGAGTGGAAGGAGATGAGTAAAAAGTTAAAAGTTCATAAAGTTAAAAGTCAAAAATCTGATTTAATGATAGTGGCAGATGATTTGACAGTAACTAATACAAAGAGATTACAAAAGGCGATTGATAACAATTGCGCTAATGCGATTATCATTAAACCAAATCAGATTGGATCGTTATCTGAAACGATAGAATGTGTAAAAACAGCGCAAAAAGCTGGCTGGAAAATTATTGTTTCGCATCGGTCTGGCGAAACTTGCGATGATTTTATAGCAGATTTGGCTGTGGCTGTTGGCGCTGATTTTTTGAAAGCAGGATCGTTATCGCGCGGAGAGAGATTGGCAAAATATAATCGGCTGATGGAGATAGAGAGGGAGAATTTTTAATTTAAATGAGGGTGCCATAGTCTCCGCAGAGCTGTGGCACCCAAAATGCAAAACTTTCTAAATTCAAAATATGTATGATATAGAAAAATGTCAAAAAATAAAAATTGATCAAGGATTTTTTTATTTTGGTCCGTCTAATAAAGAAAGAAGCGTTGGCTATTTGGAATTAAATCCAAAAACATCTTTAGCGTTACATAATAGAACTACTGGGATTGAAAAATTAACACAAGTAAAAGAAAGTTGTAGTATGATAATATATGATTTAGATAAAGATAGAGTAGTTAAATTGAATGAAAAAGATGAAATAGAAATAAAACCTATTGGAACTTGGCATATCCATTGTAATCCTTATGACAAAATTTCTTTAACTTATTGGGATTTCGCTGGTGATATTAGAAGTCTAATAGAAGCTATTAGAAAAAGTATATGAGTTATTTAATGATTTGCAGATGCGGTGCCACAGCTCTGCGGAGACTATGGCACCGTCGTAATTCAAAAATTATAAAATTAAAAATTATTATTTATGAAAAAACCAACCAACATCCTAATAATCCTCGACGGCTGGGGAGTTGCTCCGAAGAATAAAGGCAATGCTATTGAACTTGCAAAAAAGCCGTTTTTTAATAATTTAGTAAAAAAGTATCCCTATACAATGCTGAATGCGACTGGGCTGGCGGTTGGGCTGAGCGAGAATGAAAGAAGCGGGAGCGAAGCGGGGCATTTTAATATTGGAGCGGGAAGGATTATTAAACAGGACTCTCAGATTATCAGAGAAGATATTGAATCTGGAAAGTTTTTTAAAAATCCGCAAATTTTAAGAACCATCAATCATGCTTTAGCAGAAAAAAAGAGCCTTCATTTTATCGGACTTTTATCTGAACTGGACAGTCCGCATAGCGATCCTGCTCATCTTTACGCTCTCTTAAAGCTGGCGAAACAAAAGAAAATAAAACAAGTTTATCTGCATCTCTTTACAGACGGAAGAGATACTTATAGAAAAAGAGCGCTTGTTTTTTTGAAAGACTTGAGAGCTAAAATAGAAGAAATAGGAATTGGCGAAATTGCTACAATAGGAGGCAGATATTATGGAATGGACAGAGTTAAACATTGGGACAGATTACAGAGAGCGTATGACACAATGGCTTTAGGAGAAGGAAGCAAAAGCAATTCGGCGGAAGAGGTAATTGAAAATTCTTACAAGCAGGGTTTAACTGATGAATTTATTGTTCCGACAGTTATTATGGACAAAAAAAACAAACCTATAGCAAAGATAAAAAATGGCGATGCAATAATATTCTTCAATGTTCGCGGAGACAGAGCGAGACAGTTCGCAAAATTATTTGTTCTTGACGATATAGCTGGATATGAGAACAGACCGCACCAGCTTAAAAATATTTTTGCCTGCACACTTACTGATTTTGGTCCAGATCTTCCCGTACAAGTAGCTTACTCTTCTCAAAAAGTTGAGAATACCATTCCAGCTGTCTTAAAAAATTTGAAGCAGCTTTATATCGCTGAATCAGAAAAATATCCCCACATCACATATTTTTTAAATGGCGGACATAAGGATATTGTCAACAAAGAAGACAGAGAAAAAATTCCATCACAAAATGTTTTTTCTTACGATCAACAGCCAGAGATGTCGTCTGCGGATATTACAAAAGTTATAACTTCAAATATAGAATACAGCGTTTATGATTTTATAGCGGTAAATTACGCAAACGCTGATATGGTCGGACACACTGGCAATTTAAAAGCGACTATCACTGCGATAGAATTTTTAGACAATTGTTTACGACAAGTGATTGAAAAGATTTTAGAAAGCGGAGGAACAGCGATTATTACAGCTGACCATGGCAATGCTGATGAAATGATTGATTTAAAAACTGGAGAAATTATGACTATGCACAGCAAAAATCCCGTGCCATTTATTTTAGTTAAGAATGATTACAATAAAGAAAAATGTAAATTAAGAGGCAATGGAATTTTAGGCAATGTAGCGCCGACCTTGCTTGATGTTTTGAAAATAGAGAAACCAGAGGATATGGTTTTGGGGAGTTTGATGGAGGGATAAATTGTTGTAATTTTTACGGAATTTATCCTTTAGGATTTCAGATAGATAGTTCAGATAAGCGATCCCGAGTCCTCGGGATGAAACCCTAAAGGGTAAATTCTAAAAGTGAAGAAGTCCTAAATAAATAAAAATCTATGTACGACATCACAACAATCGGCGGGGCGGCTCGGGATATAACTTTTGTGACGGATAAAGGAAAAGTTATTGAAACCCCGGAGAATTTGACGGAGCAAAGACTTCTTGCTTTTGAGTATGGAGCAAAAATTAAAAGCGAGGAAGTATTTTTTAATTTTGGAGGAGGGGCGTGCAATACGGCGGCTACTTTTTCTAAATTAGGATTGAATGTCGCAGTGAATTGCAGAGTTGGAAAAGATGATGATGGGGAGTCTATAATAAAAAACTTGAAAAAACTTGAAATAAACACTGATTTAATTCAGATTGACGAAGATAAAAAAACTGGGTTTTCATTAGTTGTGGTAAATAAAGACGGTGGCGACAGAGTTATTTTTAAATATAAAGGCGCAAGCGATTCTCTTGAAATTAAAGAGGAAAATATAAGTGAAACAAAATGGATATATCTTACTTCTCTGGCGGGAAACTGGGAAGAAGATTTAAGCGAAATTAATAAGGTAGTTGAAAAAAATAAAATAAAGCTGGCATGGAATCCAGGAGCGACACAAATTTGCGCTGGCAAAAGTAAACTTAAAAAAACTTTAAAAAACACGGAAATATTAATTATAAATAAAGACGAGGCAATTGAATTGGTCCAGAGTGACGAAAATGCAAAATTAGACTATAATGAAATTAACAATGCGGTTGTTTTGTCTAAAATTATAAAGAGCTGGGGTCCGAAAATAGTTGTCATAACAGATGGTCAAAATGGCGCGTATTTATTTGGCGGCGAAACGGTCCTGTATTCCTCTGCTACTTCCCAAAATAGAGTTGACACAACTGGTGCGGGAGATTCATTCGGAAGCGCTTTAGTTGGAGGATATATCTTAACTAATGATTTAGAAATTGCTTTGAAATATGGAATTATCAATAGCGGAAATGTTGTTGGCGAATATGGAGCGCAGAATGGGGTGTTGGGAAAAGGGGATATTGAGAAGAGACTGGATAATGTGAAAGTTAGTTATTTGTAATAATAAGATATGAAATTAAAAGTTCCAACAATTAAACAAAAACATAAAGATGGCTGTGGAGCAGCAGCTATGAGTATGGTTTATAAATATTTTGGTAAAGATATTTCAGAAAAAGAAATTGAAAAAGAAATCGGGGGTTTTAAAAAATTTGGAAGTTTTGCTACTGATCATGTTTTAATGGCTAAAAAACTTGGTTTTACGATTATTTGCCATTCTTATAATTTAGAATACTTTGAACCAAATGACGCAAAACTTTCTCAGCAAAATTTAATTAAAAGAACTAAGCTTTTAATTAAAAAAGAGAAAAAGAATTTGTGTAAAAAAGAGCTTATTTCAATTTTAAAAGTTTTAAAAAGTGAAATTAATTTTGAGATGAGGATGCCTTCTTTAAATGTAATAAAGAAATTCTTAGATAAAAAATTGCCTGTGATTCTACTTGTAAATTCTGTGATTTTATTTGAAAGGAAATTTGGTGGAAAAAAAGATTTAGATATGGGGCATTATTTAGTTTTAACTGGATATCAAAAAGAAAAATTTTATTATAATGATCCATATTATGGCAAAGATTATTCAATCTCTGGCGATAAATTAATTTTTGCTCTTTCGAACAATGCCTTATATTGCAGTGGTTACTTATTGGTTGTAAGCCGTTAATTTGTGGTTATGAACAAAAAAATAAAAATTGAAAAAAGAAAAAATTCACTTGATAACTTTTTTAATCCAAAATCAATTGCTATAATTGGCGCCTCTTCGGATAGAGAGAAATTAGGATATGGTATTTTGAAAAATATCATGGATTATAATTATAAGGGCAAGGTGTTTCCCGTTAATTTAAAAAGCAGGAAAATTTTGGGATTGAAAGTTTATAATAGTGTTTTAGATATTAAAGATAAAATTGATCTGGCAATTATTGTCATTCCGGCGAAAGCGGTTAATTGTGTTTTGGAAAAATGCGGAAAAGCGAAGATAAAAAATGTAATAATTATTAGCGCTGGATTTAAAGAAATTGGAAATGATGGAGTTGTTATGGAAAATGAGATGAAAAAAATAGCCGAGAAATATAAGATAAAAATTATTGGACCAAATTGCTTGGGAATTCTTGACTCAGTAAATAACTTGAACGCCTCCTTTGCGAATGGTATGGTTAAAAAAGGATCTATTGGATTTATTTCACAATCAGGAGCACTGTGCTCAGCAATGTTGGATTGGGCAAGTTTAAATGAAGTTGGATTTTCCAGATTTATTAGTTTAGGAAATAAAGCAAACATCACTGAAATTGAAATGCTGGAATTTTTTAAAAACGACAAAAAAACAAAAGCTGTCTTAGCTTATTTAGAAAATATTACGGATGGAAAAAAATTTATGAAAGTGGCAGCTGAACTTGTAAAAATTAAACCGTTAATTATTCTTAAACCAGGAAAAAGTAAGGCGTCTCAAAAAGCAATGGCATCTCACACAGGAGCTTTGGCAAGTGGAGAAGAAATAATTAAAATCGCTTTTCGTCAAGCTGGAATAGTTAGAATTGATAATATAGAAGAGTTGTTTAATTCCGCTAAATTTCTGTCTAGATATGGTTGTTTGAAAAATAATAGAATCGCAATTATTACAAACGCTGGCGGACCTGGTGTTATTTGCGCTGACGATCTTAAAAAAAATAATTTGAAACTCGCGTCTCTAAATAAAAAAACAATAACTATTTTTAAAAAAAACCTGCCACCAACAGCGGCTGTTAATAATCCTATTGATGTAATTGGCGATGCTAAAGCGGATAGATATAAAATTGTTTTAGAAACTTTACTATCTGACAAAAATGTTGACGGAATAATTTTTATTTTAACTCCCCAAAGAGTGACAGAAGTTGAAAAAACAGCAAATGATTTAATAGCTTTATCTAAAGAAAAAAGCAAGCCAATTCTAGTAAGTTTTATTGGCGGCTGTTCGGTTGAAAAGGTTTTGCAAAAATTGAGTAAAAGCTCATTAGCTATTTACAATTATCCTTCTCAATCAGCCTTTGTTTTAGGCAAATCTTGGCAATCTCAACAATTCCAAAAAACAGCTTGGGATTATTTAAGAATGATAAAGAAAAATGCAGCAACAAAAAATAAAGATAAAAAAACTCTAAAAAACAATCCTGATTTTATTGAGTCCTTAAACATTTTAAAATCGTATAAAATTCCAATAGCAGAATCTTTGCTGGTCAATAGTTCTGATGAGGCTACAGAAGCCGCAAGAAAAATAAAATATCCCGTGGCGATGAAAATATTTTCCAGCGAGATAAGCCATAAGACCGAAGTTAGAGGCGTTAAAATAAATATAAAGAATGATGCCGAAGTTGAAAAATATTTTAAAGAAAGCTATAAAGAACTTGGCTCTAAATTAGAAGGAATGATTATTCAGCCCATGATCAAAGGAACAGAAATAATCTTGGGAGCAAAAAAAGATGGCAACTTTGGACATTTAATAATGTTCGGTCTCGGTGGAATTTATACAGAGATTATTAAAGATATTTCTTTTAGACTAGCGCCCATAGATAAAAATGAAGCGCTAAAAATGATTAGAGAAATTAAATCATTTAGGATTTTAAATGGATACCGAAACTTGCCTAAAATAAATATTGATTCTATTGCCAATTCTTTAGTAGGATTATCTAATTTGATTTCTGCTCATCCCGAAATAAAAGAACTAGATCTTAATCCCCTAATAGCAACAGAAAAAGAATGCTTTGCGGTAGATGTTAGGATTGAAATATAATTAAGTCTGTCTAAATCTGTCATTGCGAGGAGCCTGAGCAAGCGTAGCGAACGAAATGGCGACAAAGCAATCCCGTAACTACACACGAAGAATTTAATCACGGGATTGCTTCGTCGCCTTCTCACTCGCTGCGCTCATTCGGGCTCCTCGCAATGACAATCTTTAAACCTTAACCAAAAAACCATGGAAATACAAGAAGTTCCAGCCGAAAAAATAAAGGAGATAAAAAAATATATCAGCCCTTTTCATATTGACAAAAAAAGACAGGAAAAAGTTTATGGCGAAATAAAAGAAAACGCCAAGGGAGATTTTGATTTTTTTGTGCTGACGATTTTTTCAGCTATTATCATAACGCTGGGCTTAATTGTTGATTCTTCCGCTGTTGTTATTGGCGGAATGCTTTTAGCCCCATTAGTTTGGCCTGTCTTAGCGTTGTCGCTTGCAATTATTAAAGGAAGATCTAAATTATTGCAAAGTTCCGTTTCTACTCTTCTTAGAAGCACTGTTGTCATTTTATTAATTTCCTTTGCTCTTGGTTTTATATCTCCAGAATACGCGCTGAAAGGCAGTGAATTTATTTCCAGAACTTCACCGACTATCTTTGAATTATTCATCGCTCTTGCCGCTGGATTTGTGGGCGCTTTCGTAATTACCTATCCCAAAATCGGAGCGGCGATTGCTGGAGTTGTGGTTGCGGCGGCTTTGGTTCCGCCGATAGCAGTGATGGGACTTTCCGTTTCTCACGGAAATTTAGAAATGGCCGGCGGAGCTTTCATTCTTTATCTATCAAATCTAATCGCCGTAACTTTTTCCGCTTCAACTTTATTTATTATTTCAAGATTCAAAGGACCAACAACAGAGATCGGACAAGATAAAAGAAAAAGCAATATTCGCTGGGCCTTGATTTTTTTGATTGTGATGGCAATCCCCTTGCTTTTAATTACAAGCGAGGCAATCAAAGAAAAAAATCAGCAAAATATAATCAGACAAATTATCAACGCTAAATTTCCAAGAGCAACGATCACAGGCGTTGACGTTGAAGATAGGGGCGAAGTTGTCGTTATTGATGTCACAATTCAGCATTCAGATGTTTTAACAGAAAATCAAGTTGATAATTTAGCGGAGATACTTTCCCAAAAAATGAAGAAGGCGGTTATCCCAAGAATAACGGTTGTGCCGATAGTTAAGTTGTGGGAGAATGGGAATTAAGCTGATTTCTACCCGGCTTTAGCCGAGGGTTCGTGAGGTTTTAACCTCGCGAAACTTGATTTAATGAAATCAATAAATAAAAAATTATGATAGATCAAGTCTTAACTATTTTTCCTGTTATTTTTCCTTTCATTGCTCTTTTTATTATTCCTGTTTTGTTTTTGAGTTGTTTTTTGTTCTATCATTTAGTTATTTCTATCGGTTTCAAGTTTTTAAACATAAAGAATGTTGAAAGACAAAGAATTACTGTTTTTATATTTATTTTGATTATTTATAGTATCTTTGATCCAGTAATTAATTTATTGTATGAAATCGTTCAAGTAAAATTTCTTTATATTGTTGATTATCTCGTTTCTTCTTGTTTTGTTTTCTTTCTATTTAAGTATTATTTTAATTTAACTGGAAAAAAGCTTTGGCAATTTTTTATTTATTTTATTTTTGTAAATTTTATTATTTATTATTTAGTTGTAGCTATATTAGGTAGATTATAAAATTAGATTATTTGCAAAATTAAGATTTAATTACGATTAATTTCGCGAGGTTAAAACCTCTATGACCGTGCGCTAAAGCGCCGTAGAATATTTATATTTAAAAAACAAACTATGCAAAACATCTATCAAATCAGAATACATTCTCGCGGGGGACAGGGCGCGAAAACAGCGGCGCAGATTTTGGCGGAGGCAGCAATTGCTGGCGGCAAATTCGCGCAGGCATTTTCGGAGTATGGTCCAGAAAGATCAGGCGCGCCGATGAAGACTTTTTTCAGAATCAGCGACCAGCCAATTAATCTGCACTGCGATGTTGAAGCGCCTGATTTAATTTTAGTCGTTGATCCGTCTTTGCTTGGAGAGGTTTTTGTGACGGATGGTCTTGTTGATAATGGAATTGTAATCGTCAATTGCGGACATAATCTAGAAGAAATAAAAAAGAAATTAAAAAAAGAAAATTGCCAAGTCTATAATTTAGACGGCACAAAAATCGCCATGGAATTATTCGGCAAAGATATTCCCAATATGCCAATGCTTGGCGCAATTGTTAAAATCACAGGATTAATTTCTTGCGAGCAGTTGGTTGAAAGTGTTAGGAAAAAGTTTGAGAGAAAATTAGGAAAAGAATTGACAGAGAAGAATGTGGAAGCGCTGAAAAGAGGATATAAAATAGAAATTGGAAATTAGAATGTTAAAATGTTAAAATATTAGAATGACTACAAAATTAAAAACTTCAAAACAAATCCCTATTGGCGGGAAAATAGTTGAGGCGGGGAATTCTAAGGAATTTAAGACAGGGAGCTGGAAAGCGAAAATGCCTATTTGGGATAAAGAAAAATGCATCAACTGTATGAAGTGCTCTGTCTTTTGTCCAGAGATGGCGATTAAAACAAAGAAAGTAAAAGATGGCAAAAAAGAAAAAGTAGAAATAGCTAATTTTGATATGAACTTTTGCAAAGGATGCGGAATTTGCGCGGAAGAATGTCTAGTGAAAGCAATAAAAATGGGGAGTGTTTGTGAGAAGAAATAAATATGATTCCATATTTTATTTTTCAAGAAATAAATTTAGGTTTTATAACAATTCAAGTTTGGGGCTTAATGGCGTCAATAGGTTTTTTGATGGCGTTATTTTTGTCTTTGAAAGAAACAGAGAAAAATAATATAAATAAAGACGACATTTGGAATGTGATGATTCTAACTTTAGTCGGAATGATTGTTGGATCCAAATTTTTTTATATAGTTTCTAATTTTAACGAACTTGAAAATTTAACAGCGATATTTAATTTAAATTTCGGGTTTTCATTTTTAGGAGGAGCGTCATTTGCGGGAATATTATTGTTTATTTACGCAAGATACAAAAAAATAAACTTCTGGAAACTCGCTGATACAATAACTCCTGGAGCGATAACGGCAATAATAATTATAAGAATCGGCTGTTTTTTAATTTATGATCATTTTGGAAAAATTACGAATTTACCTTGGGGCAGAATATATCTCGACGGAATAGCGCGACATCCAGTAATCTTATATCATATTATAAGCGCTCTTGCTATTTTTTTTATAATATGCTATTTTAAAAAAAGGAATTTAAGAGACGGATTACTGTTTTTATATTTCGCAATTTGTTATTTAACTTTTAGATTTTTAACCGATTTTCTGCGATGTTCTGATTTGAATATCTGCGACGCTCATTATTTGAATTTAACTTATACTCAGTGGTTTATTTTGGTATTAATGCCATTTGTAATTTATTTATTATTTAGAATTCCAAAAGTGAGGAAATCCTAGATATAACAATTTAATTTACTAATAATAAAAATTATGGAATCAACAGACAATAATTTAGGAATTAAAAAAACTAAAAAGAAAATCAATCCCAATGTATTTCTTGTCGTTATAGGTGTTGCCCTAGGAGTTCTTGTGGCGGGAAGTTTTGGAATTAATTTTACCGACAAAGGAAAATGCGCGAGAGTGTTAGGAGAAGAAACTGCTCTTTTTGAAGAAGGCGGAAAAACTTGGGTGCCATATAATGAACCAATTATAGGCGTTACGGTAATTTCAGATAAGAATTGCGAAACTTGCAATTACGATGAGGTAATAAAAATGTTAAAGGCAAATCTTGCCCCAACCTTAGAAATTGAAGGAATTGAATTTGATTCTTCTGAGGGAGAACAATTAATTAACGCTCTTGGAATTAAAACTCTTCCCGCTTTTGTTTTTGGTCCAAAAATTACCGAAATAGAAAATTACGAAAAAGTAGCAGAAGTTTTTATTGAAAGAGACGGTCAATACCTTTTAGATTCCGCTAAGGTAGGATTGCCAGTTGGAAGAGAATTGGCATCTGCCGGAGCAGTCAAAAGCGACAGACCATTCGTTGAGCTGTTTGTAATGAGCCACTGTCCTTACGGAACACAGATTGAAAAAGGAATTTTGCCTGTCCTTGAAACTTTGGGAGATAAAATTGATTTTGAGTTAAAATTTTGCGATTATGCTATGCACAAAGAAAAAGAGATGGATGAACAGTTGAAACAATATTGCATTCAATCAGAAGAACCAACTAAATTTGTTAGTTACTTAGAATGTTTCCTTGAAGCTGACAAATCGGATGAATGCCTAAAAGAGAATAATATAAATATCTCTAAATTAAACGCTTGTGTTTCAGCTACCGATGCAAGATATAAGATAACAGAGAGTTTTAATGATAAAAGCACTTGGAGAACAGATAGAAATGGTAATCCTGCTTTCCCCATATTTAATGTTTATAAAGAAGATGTTGATAAATATAGCGTAGGAGGTTCTCCAACATTAGTTATAAACGGAACAACCGCAAAATCTGGCAGAGATGCGGCTGGCTTGCTTGCTATAATTTGTTCTGGATTCAATAATCCGCCAGAAGAATGTTCCGCGGAACTTTCTTCAGAAACGCCATCTCCAGGATTTGGATTTGGAACAACAACAAACGGAGACAGCGCTTCGTGTAACTAAATAGAATATTTTATCATTTTTCTATTAACTCCAGTTTCTTGACTGGAGTTTTTAGCAGTTTTTTAAAATTTATGCTATAATAAAGACAAATAATTCGTAATCAAAAAATTGAACAGCTTTTACGATTTTTATTACAAACTTATTAAAAAACATCAGCAGAGAATGAGTTTTAATGTTCTTGTTTCTTTTTTATTCACTTTTATTATTGTTCGTATCTATGTTATTTTAGGAACAGTCGGAATTATAGAAGATCCGCATCTTTATATCAGAGGCTATCATATCCATCATTTAAATTACGGAATTTTTATTCTGGCCTTTGCCGGATTTTTAGCGTTAATTTTTCAGGATACAAAACACAGGTTAAAAATCGGAGTTCTTTATGGGATAGGATTAGGACTTACTTTTGATGAATTCGGAATGTGGCTTAAGCTTGAAAATGATTACTGGATGAGAACGAGTTATGATGCTATAATTATCATAAGTTTAGTTTTTGCAAGCATAGTTTATTTTCCATCTTTCTGGCATGGGCTGATTGATTGTATGGAAAGGGGAGTTGGGAAAATAAAAAAAATTAACAGAAAGGACTAAATTCATTCTGTCATTGCGAGGAGCCTGAATGAGCGAAGTGAATGAGATGGCGACGAAGCAATCCCGTAATTAAATTCATTGGACATAGCTACGGGATTGCTTCGTCGCTCAATTATCCTTCGGATAATTTCACTCCTCGCAATGACAGAATAAAGGAAATCCTTAAATATAAAATAAATCTATGAAAATCGGAATGTTTATAAATTACTACACTCCGTCAAAAGGCGGGATGGAAACCTCTGTTATTAATCTTTCAAGAGGGCTTGAAAAAGCGGGGCACGAAGTATTTATCTTTGCCCCGGAATATCCAAATTATAAAGACGAGAATAAAAATATTTTTAGATATAAAAGTTTCCGTTTTAATTATGGCGGTTATTTTTATGTGATACCGCTGCCGTTTATTTCTAAGGCCGAGGAAGTTGTTAGAAACTTAAATTTAGACATTATCCATTCTCATCAGCCATACTCATTGGGGAGCGAAGCATTAAAATTTTCTAAAAAATTAAATGTCCCGCTTGTTTTTACTTATCATATTAAATATGAAGATTATTCTCATTATGTGCCTCTTATTCCTGAAGCTATTTCCAAAAAATATATCAGAAAAATAACGACTAAATATTCAAACCAGTGCAATAAGATTATCGCTCCATCTACCGCTATCAAGAAAATGCTTGTTGATCGTGGGATTGAATCGTCAATAGACATTATTCCGAGCGGGATTAATATTAATAATTTTAAAAAAGACACAGGACAAAAAGATGAAATAAGAAAAAAGTATAATATTAAATCTGATGAGATTTTGCTGATTACCGCTTGTCGTCTTACTAAAGAAAAGAATTTAGAATTTCTAGTAAAATCTTTCGCGAAAATTAAACAGAAATATAGCGCTGCCCGATTTATGATTGTCGGCGATGGCGCTGTTAAAAAAGATTTAGAAAAGATAGCGGAAGAACTTGGAATTAAAAACAGCATTATTATGACAGGGCTTGTTGATAGAGCGGAAATCGTAGGGCTTTATCAGGCAAGTGATATTTTCGTTTTTGCGTCAAAAACAGAAACTCAGGGACTTGTCGCCGTTGAAGCGATGGCAGCAGGAAACCCAGTTGTCGCGATTAAAGCAAGTGGGATTGAAGATATGGTCAAAAACAATGAGGACGGATTTTTAACCTCTGAGTCCGAAGAAGAATTTTCCGAAAGCGTTTTGAAAATTATAAATGATAAAAGCTTAAGAAAACAAATGTCCGCGCAGGCGAAAATAAATTCAGAAAGATTTTCGATAAGTCCTTGGATTAGGAAAGTGGTTGGGTTGTATAATAAATTATTACATTATTAATTGTCATTGCGAGGAGCTTCGCAGAGCGACGAAGCAATCCCGTGACTATGCACAATGAATTTAATCACGGGATTGCTTCGTCGCCATCTCGTTCGCTACGCTCACTCAGGCTCCTCGCAATGACAGATAAAATCTTAAATTTTATTTAACTATGTTATCCATCATCATCCCCACAAAAAACGAAGAAGAATATTTGCCGAAACTTCTTGGCAGTATCAAAAAACAAACCTTCAAAGATTATGAAGTTATCGTGGCTGATAATAATTCTAAAGACAAAACAAAAAAGATCGCCAAGAAATATAAATGCAAAATAGTAAGAGGCGGTCTGCCTGGCAAAGCAAGAAATAGGGGAGCGAAAGCGGCGACAGGAGATATTCTTTTATTTTTAGACGCTGACACGGAATTAAAAACCAAAGATTTTCTCAATAAAGCAATTAAAGAATTTGAGAAAAGAAAACTTGATCTTGCTGCGCCATTGATGTATTTAAAGGGAAATAAATTGGACAAGCTTTATTTTGATTTTTGGAATCGGCTTACAGAACTATTTCAATATTCTCTCACGCCATTTGCCGGCGGCTGGTGTATTTTTATAAAAAAGAATCTTCATGATACAATAAAAGGTTTTGATGAAAAGATTATTTTGGGCGAAGATTCAGATTATGTCCAGAGAGCGATTAAGTCAAAGCTATTTAGAGTAAAATTTAAAGTTTTGAAAAGCGTAAAAATTCAGGTGTCGCCTCGCCGCCTACAAAAAGAAGGGCATCTGAAAGTTGCCGCGCAAGGAATTGGCACTGGTTTTCATTGGGCATTATTGGGAAAAGATAAAAAAAATAAATTTAAATATAAATTTGATATTTACAAAGATTGACATATTACAATATTGCGTTAAACTGTGATTATGCTTAATAAATATATGAATAGTTTTATTCTAAAATCAAATAACATTTACGCAAGCCGAATTATGGGTTGCGTTATTATGTATATTCGAACAAGACCTGTTAAATAGGTGGATTGTTTTTTGTTGTGTTTAAAACAAGATACTATTTAGCAGGTTTTTTGGTTGGGAAGAAATTAAATAAATTAAAACTTCCCTCTTTGTCATTCCCGCAGAGGCGGGAATCCAGTTAATCTCAATAAATAATAATTATCGTAATAATTCTATTAAGTGAGACTTACTGGATCCCAGACATTTTTTTCTAAAGCTTCGCTTTTTAAAAAAAATTCTGGGATGACAATAAAAAAATAATTCAAAAACATATGTTGAAAAATAATATTATAATTAAAAGCAAGCCAGTTGAGGGGTCGCTTTTGGCTTTGAGCAAAGTGTCAAAAAAATTTGGAACACAAAAGATTTTTTCTGGCGTGGATCTGGTTGTCAATAAAAACGACCGCATTGCGATTATTGGTCCGAATGGAACCGGGAAAAGCACTCTGGTAAAAATAATCATTGGGGTTCTTGAAAATGATAGCGGAGATGTTCAGAAAAACAGAGCGCTTAGTGTTGGTTATTTACCTCAGGAAACACACTGGAGTTCTCTTAATAATTCAATCTCAGAAGAAATGGTGTCAGCCGATAAATTAATTTTTGATTTGATTGTTAAAAAAAGAAAATATGAAAATTTAATGGCTGATTCTAATAATACTGATTTAGAAAAAGAAATGGCTGAATACGGCGAAGTAGTTTCTGATTATGAAGCGAACAACGGCTATGAATACGAGGAGTTAGCGGAAGAAATTCTGCCGAAGTTTAATTTTCTGAAAAGCGAATGGGATAGAAAAATAAAATCTTTAAGTGGCGGAGAAAAAACAAGATTGGCTCTTGCGAAGATTGTTCTTCAGAAACCAAATTTGCTTGTTCTTGACGAACCGACAAATCATTTGGATTTGGAAACAATAGCCTGGCTGGAAAAGCTTCTTTCTAATTGGGACGGAGCGATTATCGCTGTCTCTCATGATAAAAGATTTCTTGATTTAATTTGCGATAAAACTTTTGAGCTTCAAAGCGATGGCTTGGAAAAATATTATTGCAACTATTCTGGCTACCTGGAAGAAAAAGAAGCGCGCGCGGAAAAGAAAAGAGGGGAATACAAAAGACAGCAAAAATATTTGAAAGAACAGAATGAATGGGTTGAACGATTTCGGTATAAAGCGACAAAAGCGAAAGCGGTGCAAAGCAGGATTAAAATGCTTGATAAACTTGAAAAAGTTCAGGAGCCAGCAGAACATAAGAAGAAAGTCCTAATTAGATTTAATATCTCCAAAAGATTGCCTCAGAAAGTATTGAAGTTTAATAATCTTTTTATTGGCGGAGAAGATTTTCCCTTGGCGGTATTTGATGGCGATTGGGTAGTAGATAAAAAAAGTAAAATAGGAATTATCGGCCCAAACGGCGCTGGCAAATCAACATTTTTGAAAACTCTAGTTGGTAAAAGTAATTCGCTTGAGGGCAATATAAAATTTTCCACTGGAGTAAAAATCGGTTATTACGCGCAGGCGCATGAAGAGCTTGATCCTCAGAAAAATATTTTAGAAGAAGTTGAATCAAAAGTCAGAAAAGGACAAGAGGAAATAAGAACTGTTTTAGGAGCCTTGCTTTTTTCCGGAGAAAATGTTTTTAAAAGCATTAGCGATTTAAGCGGAGGAGAACGAGCGAGAGTAGCGATTGCCGAACTTATTCTAAGCGATTCAAATATGCTTTTACTGGACGAACCAACAAACCACCTTGACCTTGAAAGCAAAGACGCGATGTCCGAAGTTCTCAAAAGTTTCAACGGTCCGATTATGATCGTCTCGCATGACAGGTCTGTTCTGTCTGAAGTTTGTAATGTGATTTGGGAAATTAGAGATAATGAAGCGAAAGAGTATTTGGGGAATTATGAGGATTATGAGATGAGGAAATAATTTTCCGTATTTACAGATTCCGAATCCTCAAAGGATTCGGAATCTTTTGTTTTATTTAAATCAATTCTATGCTATAATAAAGTTATGAGTAAAAAAGAACTTTTAGAAAAAATCAGTAAAAATAAAAAAGTATTAGATTCTAAACGACCACTTTCGCAAGGCGAGATTAAAGCTGTTCGGAAATGGTTTGATGTGAGTTATACTTATCACACGAATGCCATTGAGGGCAATACTTTAACATTGGGAGAAACGAGAATGATTTTGGAAGACGGTTTAACGGTAGGCGGAAAACAAGTTAAAGAAATTTTAGAAGTGAAAAGTCATCAACAGGCGTTGAACCTGCTTTTTGAGATTGTTAAAAATAAAAAAGATTTTTCTGAGGAAGTTATTTGCGCTTTGCATCAAAAATTATTGCTTGGGATAGACGATGAAAACGCTGGACGCTATCGGAAAATTCAGGTTTATATTACTGGAAGCGAAGAACTTCCTCCACCTGCTAAAAAAGTTCCTGAGCTGATGAGAGAGTTTATTAAATGGTCCGATGATTATAAAAATAAAATTAATAATTTAGAACTGGCGATTTTAGTTCATTATAAATTTGTCAAAATCCACCCCTTCATAGACGGCAACGGCAGAATTGCCAGATTGCTTTTGAATTTGATTTTATTAAAAAACAGCTATCCGCCAGTTATCATCCCCGTTATTAAAAGACAGGAATATATCAAATCAATTCAAAAAGGAGAAGAAGATTTTATGGTTTTGATGTTGGAAATTATAAATAATAATTTGGAGGATTATTTGAGGATGATAGAAGAGTAAAAAATATGATGATCAGTTGATTTAAATTGAACATAAAAAAACGAAAGTCCCACAAGTGGGACTTCCTCAGTCGCTTGATCAAATCAAGCATTTATGCTTCAACAATAGCAGATTTAAGAATTGTGTCAAATTTTATTTTATCGCAAGAACTGTTTTGTAGACAGTTTTTTTTAAATAAAAAAATAGCCTTTTGGCTTTGTAATAAAATAAAAGGATTGGGAAAAATTGCTAGCTCGCCTCTTTTGCTAAGATTTTATAATCTCGCGAGCGAATTTTCAAGTTCCTTGGGTTAGTACCAATCCCCAATCGTGGAGCTTTTTCCTACTAGCAATCCTTCTTGTTGAATCTCGGCGATCTTTTCTTTTTCTTAAGATTCTGTTGCCTTAACCAGTGCCTCTCTAGGAACTGAAAAGATTCTTTGGCTGGTCAAGTGGGGCAATCCACTTTGTTCTCGTGTTATTACTTCGCATTAACGAGAATCAGCAGACAAAAAGTGCAGGGACCCGACCAACACTGCAAACTATAGATAAAACATTACGACTCCGCGCTCTTTATTCCTAGAAAAGAATATTTGAATTTTATGTTGTTTAAATAATCAACAAATTTATCGGTTGTTTTATCAATGTCTACGATATATTTATTATGACTGATTGCGCTCCGACTGTTTTTCCAGACATGTTCTTGAGGATTTTCTTCGGGGGCGGCTCTGGGAAATTCAATCGTTTTAATCCTGCCGTCCTCTTTGATAAACTCTTGCACTTTGCAACCTTTATGCCAAGGAGCTTTGTCCCAAATTAAAAGCATTTTCTGATTAGGATAAATCTTTCTTAATTTCTCTAAAATTTCAACAGTGATATACATATTCTGCCATTCTGTTTTAAAAGCGTGTTCCTTGCCATCGCGAATATTGAGAAAACCATAAACACTCCTGTTCTTTTTTGTGTTTGAGACTTTAATCTCTGGATATTTTCTTCGCGGCAGCCAGATTTTTTGAAAAGTGGTTTGGGTTGATAAGACCATTTCATCTTCCGTTAGAATAATTGATAATATTCTGTAATTCTTGTTTTTGTTTTTTAATTAACTTTTTGCATTTCTTCATACCTGTATTATACCACCTTTAGGGAATTTTCTAAACTGTGATGCGGTTTCTGTGTCGCTCCAATATGATAATGTCCTAGTACAGCAATATAGAAATGTCCTACCTAGAAATTTTTGTGTCATAATAGTTTAGATAATTTAAATATTAATCTAAACAAATTATGGAACAAAAACTAATAAGTATGACTGAAAAA
>DAOWDU010000002.1 GCA_030638825.1 bacterium
TTCTCGTTTCAACCTCTTTAAACCCGCAAGCGTAAGCGCAGATGACATTAAAACTAAAATCTTCTTCAATATCTCGATAAGGCTTGTCTTTCGAAATGCAATCCCAAACATACAATCCAACCATTACACTCGCATTTGGCATATCCTTCCAATGATCTGATTGATACGCCCGTCTCGCTATTTTCACAAGTTCATTCCAAGGGAGTTTATCAAGAATAATTCTCTTTGGATGGTCTTCTGGAACCAACTTATTCAAAGACATTCCAAATAGAGAATAGACTTAATAGAATGAATAGCCTAACCCCTCAACAGAAAATAAATATATTTAAAAATCTTTTTAAAGGAAGAGAAGATGTTTTTGCGGTTCACTGGGAAAAGGCTGATAAATCGAAAAAGGGTTACGCTCCTGTTTGTTTGAATGAATGGAAAAACGGAATTTGCATTAAGCTCCAGAGAGGAAGATGTAAAGATTGTAAACATCAAAAATATGCTACGCTTGATGATTATTACATTGAACGGTATTTAAGAGGAAATAAAATTTTTGGAGTGTATCCACTTTTGGAAGATAATTCTTCTTTTTTTATTGCTGCAGATTTTGACGGAGGTGCTTGGAAAAAAGATGCTGGAAAATTTATATGAAATAGAAAAGGATTTTTGTGATAAAAAATCTTTATCAAATAAAAATAACAGAGAGGGAAATTTTCAAAAACCAAAACTGATAATCAGAGAAACTGATCTAAAAATACCTTTTGAAACTGGCAATTTCCAAGTTTTAATCGCGACAGGACAGCTTATCGGAGAGGGTACCAATTTCCCAAATCTTGATTGTTTATTTTTGGTTTATCCCTTTTCTTTTTCAGGAAAGCTTACACAATATATAGGCAGATTACAAAGAGGTTCAAATGAGAATAATATCATTTATGATTACAGAGATTCCAATGTTGATTATCTTGAAAAATTATTTAAAAAAAGAAAAAGTTATTATACGAAAAATTTTGATTTATAATATTGAAATGAGACACGAAACAATCCCTTTTTATACTGTCCCATTTCTCACTTTTAGACCCCGACCGAGATACGTCATTTTCGCGCTTGCAAAAGTACCAGAAAATCCTTATACTGATTGAAGTACTTTTGTTCTAGACCGACATTGGGAACAGATACGTTTGTCTTTCAAGAGACCCATTCTCGCCTAAAAAACACAGCGATGAAAAAACATCTCAATTTTGAGGATGTTTTTTTTGTTTGCAAAATAGGCAGATGTAAAATATATTCAGGAGAATGTTGTATTAACATAAAATCTTTTTGCCTAAGAATAAATAAAAAGTCGTTGTGCATAACTTAATTGACAAAGATATTATAAAGAGGGATAATTATAATGCCCTTGGATTGTTGTCGTTGTCGCCATGGGATTCGCATCGGTTTTTGTTGAGTTTAATTTTAATAATCATAAAAAATAAAAGAATGTAGACGCTAAAATTCAGGATAAAATTTACAAGGAGGACAGAAATAACTATTAATTCGTTTGAGTTGAGCTTGAAACGAAATTAAAGAAGTAATTCTGAAAACAGACACAGCCGGAAAAAAATAATCAAGGTTGTTTTTTGTACGCTTTGATATCAGAATGATAATTTATTGTTCTTTGACATAATGCTTATAATAATAAAATATTTAAAGGTCGGGATTTTATTATTATAAATTTCTATATATTAATTAGTTAATTCAAAAAAATAATTAGCTAATAATAAATATATGAAAAAAAATAAAATAATTATTGCGGTTTTCTCTGTAGTCAGCTTGGTCTTTTCAGGTTTTGCCAGCGTTACTATAGCTGAGGTTTATCCGTCGGGAGTAGAAGCAACTTTATCTATCGGGGAATCAATTGATGTTGACAAAACAGTTGAGACACCGGAAATTCCTCCTAAAATTGACGTCTGTTTATTAGAGGATGAGACGGCCTCTTTTTCGGATGATATTATACATCTCCAAACAGCTGCTTCGGACATTTATGACAATGTTGTCGCCGCAAGTCCCAATGCTCAATTCGCGGTTGCCGGTTTTCGTGATTATCCAATTTCTCCATACGGCTCTCCCGGAGATTATGTATATGGTTTATTAAGCGGCATGAGTTCTTCAAAAACAGATTGGATGAATGGGATAGGCAGTTTAACTGCCAGTGGCGGAGGAGATTGGCCGGAAGCGCAATATGACGCAATTGTAGCTGCCGCAAACACAAACGGAGGTTGTGGATGGCGTGATGATCCGAGTGTGACACGCGTTCTTCTTGTTACCACTGATGCTGCGTTTCACATTCCGGACGGTACGCATGTGAATGATCATACTTCTACCGTTAGCGCCCTTAGCATTTCTGGAAAAGAGATTGTTGTAATTGGCTTGGAAGCTCCTAATAGGTTTGGAAATGATCCGGGAAACGAGCTTGATAACCTGGCATTGGCGACTGGCGGTTCTGTTCAGTCCCTGAGCTCTAACGGCGCAGATATTGCTGATGCCATTCTGGCGGGATTAGGAAATCTTCCTATAACCGTTATACCTGTTCCTATTGGATGTGCTCCTCTGGTAGTAACTTTTGCCCCTGCATCTCAAACAGTCACAAGCGGGGACATTGCTAATTTTGTTGAAACAATTGCTGTGCCCAACAATCCACTTCTTGAGGGAACAATCCAAAGCTGCACTGTTGAATTTCAAGATGAAAACGGAAATCTTCTTGGTGTGCAGAAAATTTCAATTGAAATTCCCGACACGACTCCGCCAGAAGTTTCTTGTATAGAAACCGTTAATCCTTCCGGAAAAAATATTCCTCCTGCTGGAAGCACAACTCTTCCGGGAAATAAAGGAGGAATGAACGAGGATGGCTTCTATCAGCTTGCGGGAAAAGACGCAGTTGATCCTGATGTTATGATTTGCGTTGAAGACGAAGAAAGCGGAGAATCTCTCGGGTGCTATGCTAATGGAACGAATATCAAGTACACCGAAGTGGCGAGCACTCCTCGAGCAAAGCTCTGGGGAAGCGCCAAAAGTTTTGTCAAATGGCATCTTTACGGAAACGGCGATATGATAATCTACGCGGTAGATTCTTCAGGAAATGTTTCGGATCCCATCAAATGTCTTGTTCCGCCTTGGACTAAATGATAAGCAAGAAAAAACGATGAGCTATTGTGATATGCGAGAAAGTCCAGATAAAAACGGGCCATGCGCCCGTTTTTATGTTTTTAAGATAATTTTCCAAGTTTATTTATTTATCTCATATGCAAGTCCACAAACATAATTGACACTTAATTACTTAATTAAATAGCTAATTTTTTATCAATTTGCAGCATTAATCTTTCTATTTTTTCTTTTGCCAAAGATATAATAAAATTTAAATAATGTAAAATATCTCTCACTAAATAAGTTCCAACATCGTCCCATAACCCGAGCCAATGAATTCTGTGAAAGCGACCGATACGCGTTGCTGGGTTAGATAGAATTTTCTATAGAAATCACCTCCCCAAAGGTGATTTTTGTGTGGGTTTTTTCTTGATTTTTTGGTTAAAA
>DAOWDU010000049.1 GCA_030638825.1 bacterium
AACTGATTATCATTACAAAAAACATTCCTACCAAATTTGTCACACTGGCAAAAATTCCAAGCGTAACAGTTATCAGTCCTTCTCCTGTCATTCCTCCGCTAATAATTTTTGCGTCTTTGAATTTATCAATTATTTTTATAATCATTATTGAAAGTGGCAAATAAGCTATAGAGGCCAAAGAAATAAATTTAATAATTTCTTCTTGAGAAAAATGCAAATCTTGTAAAAATAAAACAAAAAACGCACGATAAATTCCGACCAAAATTAAAGTCAGAAAAATAGAGAACATGATTATGATGAAAGTTTTGTCGGGTTTTATGATTTTTAAAATCTCGCTGTAATTTTTTCTTATATTTGGTTTAGAAGGCGACATTCGCGAATGTCGCCTTTGAGATGCTGTTGATTGCTTTTGAGATTTCGTCAAATTTCCATTCAATCTCGCGTAAGCGTAAATTGCGTTAGCGAATTGAATTGCAACACTTAACAAAAACACTCCCGTAAAACCGAATTTCCAAATAACTAATCCACCAATAACAGGAGCGATGGCGGTGGCGTAATGAGGCATTGAATAAAACCAACCAAAGCTTCGACTGTGACTGTCTGTTTTTGATTTCATTAAAATCAGTTTCAAGGAAACGAGCCAAGCCGCCGCGGAAAATCCGAGAATTATTTGAGCGAGATAAAAAACTGTTAAATTATGGCTTACAATCATCAGCAACGCGAAAATCCCATATCCCGCAATGCCTAACGCTGCGATTTTTGAAGGATTAAATCTGTGAATATAGTAATTTATTATTACGGAAGAAATAGCGATGACAGAATAAGTAAGAAGATAAATACTTCCCACATTCAAAACCGAAAATCCGATAGAAATCAAAAACAACGGATAGTAGAGCGAAAAAAGCTTATATCCAAACATCAATAAAAAATGCACCAATGAAACATCAAAGGTGGTTTTTTCCATTTTCGGAAACCATGAATATAGATTTTGATTTTCAAGAAGATCGGACATAAATTAAATTATTCCCCTCTTGAGAGGGGTTAGGTGTGTTATTAATTTCATCTTATCATTTTTTGGATAAAAAAAGAAGAGGGTTAGGATTATTCCTGTTCCCCCATTTTATTTTCAATTCTCTTAATATTCTCCATAGCAGTTTCAACTCTGCCTGGAGCGTCTTCTTGATACTTTTGCCAAAGAGACAAAGACTTCTTTTCAGCCGAAAGAGCAAGGTTTAATGCAACTGTATTAACAGTGGAATGCGAATCGCCCTCTGCTATTTTTTCGTTTACTTCCGCAATTCTGTGATATGCAGCGGCAAGATCAGTCTCCGCTCCAACAGCTTTGTAGCGAGGAATAACCTCTTCTTCAAGTTCTTTTATTGCCTCATAAAATCTTTCCTGCGGAATATAAACAAGCGACGCCAGATTATATCCATTTTTGCCTCGCTGATGAGTGGCTTCTCTGACAATTTCAGGGTCATCCGATTTCATCAACTGCTCATTTATCCGAGCAACTTTTAATAGAATTTCCTCTGCTTTTTCAAGTTCTCCGATCTTTGCCAACGCGATACCACAGGCATTCAGATTTTTATTCTGATTTGCCGTTGCATCTTCAGGCAAAAGATCTTGAGCGAATTGGGCATGTTCCAGCGCTACTTCTTTGTTGCCTTTTTCGGCATAATATATGCCAAGACCTGCATGCGCGCTGGCTTTTGCGACATCATTAGCTATTGTCCCAAAAATTACTTCTCTCCAGATACTCGCTGCTTCATCTTTTTTCTGCATCTTCCACAAATTCCAACCGATGTATACATCTGCCTCTGCTTTTATGGCTTGCAACTCGTTTATTGAAAGCTGCCAGTTCCCATCATCATCAGGGTTGTTCATTTATCTAAAGAGTAGTATAATAAAGCTATAATAAGCTAACATTAAAAATATGCTACTATCAATTTTTAGTAAAGTTCCCGATCAGCGCAGTGTTCATGGTCGGCGATATGAATTACAATATATTCTT
>DAOWDU010000032.1 GCA_030638825.1 bacterium
GTTTAATTTATCAGCATCAAACGCATGCATCGGCTGCCCAAAAGATAGCATCACATAATTCGTAATATCAACAATATTATTAATAGATCTCACCCCGCAACTTTCCAGTTTATTTTTTAACCATACGGGAGAATCTTTAATTTTAATATCTCTCACAACAGCCGCCGAATATCTCTTGCATAAATTTTTTTCTTCAATTTTAATGCTTAAAGAGCTTTCTTTTAAAGCTTGCTTAATACTTGATACTTGATACTTAATACTCTTCTTCAATAACGCCGCCACTTCCCTTGCCACGCCAATATGACTCAAGCAATCGTGCGCTCGATTCGGAAGTATATCAATTTCAAAAATCACATCATCAAGATTTAAAGCTTTTTTTAATGGCATCCCAACTTCTAAATTTTTATCTAAAACCATTATGCCATCATGATCATCTCCTAATCCCAATTCATCCTCTGCGCAAATCATTCCAGATGATTCAATATTTCGCACTTTTCTTTTCTCAATTTTCATTCCGTTAAATAATTCTGTCCCTACTAATGCTACGGCAACTTTCTGTTTTATTTCAACATTTGGCGCTCCACAGACGATATCTAAAATTTTATTTTCACCAACATCAACTTTAACTAAATTTAATCTATCCGCGTCAGGATGTTTTTCAATTTCCAAAATCTCTCCCACCGCAACGCCATCCAAACTTTCTCCTTGATAAATTACATTCTCCACCTCAAAACTATGCATCGTCAAAAGTTCCGCCAATTTTTCTGGCGAGATATTTATATCAACATATTCTTTGAGCCAATTGTATGATATTTTCATGTTAGTTATTATTATTTTTCTACCCGGCTTTAGCCGAGGGTCCCCGAGGTTTTAACCTCGCGAAACTTAATTCACTAAATTAAACTTCAGGTCTAATAACATTTAGCTTCTTTAGATCCTTAAAATCAACTTCTCCCTCAACATCTTCGCTAACATTAATAACTTTTCTAATTAATTCCTGTATATTTTCATCGCCATATTTCTCCGCTGTAAATCTATAACTTGAAAAAGGATCTTTTTTCAATTCTTCAAAAATACTCACTTCTTTATGCTTTAAAAGATTGCCAACAATATAACCAGTCGTTTTCCAATTCATTTCATCTGAAGTAATAAGTAAAGTTTTACTGCTTTGCCACATATCTTCATATTTCATTTTGTATTTCTTTCTATAAACAAAAGTCAAACCGCCATGCATTAATTGTTTTACTTTTGCTAAGTCCAATCCTTTTTCTAAATAAAATTTCAAATGATAATGATTTATCGCGATGCTAAAAGCTATTATTGGAATTTTTAATTTATTTTTTACTTTTTTAATTTGTTCTAAAACAATTTCTTTTTGTTCGCTGGTTTTAAAATAGGGATAATGCAAAAATGTTGCTCCAGTTAGAAAATAAATTGAGTTATCCGGCCAATATGATTTAGTTTTGTTTAGAGTTTGCATTTTTCTTTTCTTAGATTTCTACCCAGCTTTAGCTGAGGATTTGTTGGACTTCAGTCCAGCGAAACTTGAATCATTAAGTTAGATTTTATACTTTTGTTTTTTTCTCGCGAGGTTAAAACCTCTATGACCCTCGGCTAAAGCCGGGTAGAAATTCTACTAACCCTAAAACTGTTCTAAAAATCTTAAATCCCCGCCATAAAATAATCTTGTATCATCAATGCCATATTTAATCATTGCTATTCTTTCAACTCCGAAACCAAATGCAAATCCTTCGTATTTATTTTCAGAAAATCCCACAGAAGTAAATATATTTTGATTTACCATTCCCGCTCCGCCAAGCTCAATCCACCCAGTGCCTTTACAAATTCTACAACCCTTACCGCTACAATACGGACAACTTGCATCAAATTCAAACCCTGGTTCAACAAATGGAAAATAACTCGGTCTTAATCTTGTCTTTGTTCCTTTTCCAAATAAACCTTTCATGAATTCAGACACAACCGATTTAAAATTCGCAACCATTATTTTTCCACTTTTATCAACCATAAGACACTCTATCTGATTAAAGTTAAAATCATGTGTTGCATCAGAATTTTCATTTCTATAAACCCTTCCTATAGAAACTATCCTAAAAGGAGGCTTGTTTTTTTCCATAAATCTTATCTGCACCGAAGATGTTTGCGTTCTTGGCACGGTTCCGTTTTTCAGCCAAAAAGTGTCTTGCATATCTCTGGCGGGATGATTTTTAGGCATATTTAACGCATCAAAATTATGAAACTCATCTTCAACCTCCCGACCGTCAACTGTCAAGAACCCCATTGATTTAAAAATCTCTTCAATTTCATATCTCACCTGCGTCAGCGGATGCAAATGCCCTTTTTTTATTTTTGTCCCCGGATAAGTTACATCTATTTTTTCTTTCTCTTTAATATCTCCCAACTCCCGTTGCTTAATACCTGATACTTGATATTTAATACTTTCCTCTATTTCCTCTCTCAATTTATTCGCCATCTCCCCAACTTCTTTCCTCTCATCTTTGGACAAATCCTTCAACCCGCGCAAAATATTAGTCAGCTCGCTTTTGCGACCAAGGTATTTTATTTTTAGACTCTCTAAATTAGCCAAGCTTTTCATCTTGCTAACTTCTTTTAACGCTAAGTCTTTAATTTTATTGATTTTATTTTTCATTTTTATAAATATTATTCTACCCAGCTTTAGCTGAGGGTTCACTGGACTTTAGTCCAGCGAAGCTTAAATCACTAAGTCAAATTTTATACTTTTGTTTTTTTTCTCGCGAGGTTAAAACCTCTATGACCCTCGGCTAAAGCCGGGTAGAAATTCTATAACTCTAACCAAAAAGCTATTTTCTACTCACAAAATAAAACTCCAGCAAACCTATTCCCGCAATAAACAATCCCGCATTCCATAAGGTCAACATTCTAAAACTTTGCAGAATTAACATCCCCACAAAAATCAAAGCAAAAAACACCCCCTGCCGAAAAGCCTCGCCAGTTTGCGCGAATTCAATTTTATCTTTAGATATTTTTCTCCTTAAATAAAACCCTGCTAAAGTAAAAAAGCTCGCCAGGAAAAAAAACAAGCTTAAATAAAATAAAGCAATTCCCATCAAACTTGTCGCTGTTGGGTCTACATAAATAATAATAAGCGCCCAAGAAACAAAGCACAAAACAGTGCTCGCCATCATTCCCCAAAGATAAGCCCTTAAAGTCATCACTATAAATTATTTAAATTATTTCTAATTTAAATTTACCTTATTTTTAATAGAATTGCAAGCGCTCTTGCTTTATTTCAATTTCTAATTTATACTAACACAGTAAAAAGAGTGGCTTATTAATTTGTAATTATAACAAAATTCAAAAAGATGTTATAGATTATCAGTTGTGAATTATTCGTTAATAAAGCGGGGTAGAGCAGCGGCAGCTCGCGAGGCCCATAACCTCGAGGACGCAGGTTCGAATCCTGCCCCCGCAACAGATTGTCATATAAACATATAAACATTTAAACAAGTTGCTATAATAAAAATTTAATTCAAAAACAAAGTTTAGTGATTTCTTTCTTATTTTTTACTAAAATCTTTATTCTAAAATTTGTTTAAATGTTTACATGTTTATGTGCCATCTGGCAGGGTAGCTCAGTTGGTTAGAGCGCGGGACTCATAAGCCCGAGGTCGTGGGTTCGACCCCCACCCCTGCTACTTTGTTCATATAAACATGTGGACATATAAACATTTAAACAAGATGAAAAAATGAAAGTTGTACGGAACAAAAATTTACAATAAGTTACAACAAGTTTCTACTAATTTCTATAAGTTTCCATAATAACACTAATGACAAAAAATAAAAATCCTAAAGATTCCTTACCCCGCCAAAATATAAACTATAATAAAATCACTGATCTTCTTTTTGAAGTTGGGACATTAAGAAATATGAGAAGAATGCATAGCCAGACATTGCCACAGGCGAATGACACGATTGCTTCGCATTCATTTGAAACGGCAATTATCGGAATGCTTTTGGCAAAAATGGAAAACGCAGATGAAAATAAAGTTTTGAAAATGTGTTTATTTCATGATATCGCTGAAACAAGAACGGGGGACGCAAATTTTATTCATTCGCATTATGTAAAAGCAGACGAAGAAAAAGTTATTAGAGATCAATATTCAGGAACGCCGCTTGAAAAAGAAATAATTGAAATTCTTGATGAGTATAATAAAGAAAAATCTAAAGAGGCAATTATCGCTAAAGACGCTGATTCAATAAGCCAAATTATCTCGCAATGCAATTATCTAAAAGACTCAAAAGATTTGGCGAGATGGAATAGACACACTATCAAAAGACTGAAAACTAAATCCGCAAAAAAACTCGCAAAAACAATTATAAACAAAAATTCCTTTGACTGGTTCTATAATTTCTCAGATGCGACAAAATAAATTTAAGATTTGTTTAAATGTTTATATGTTAACATGATTTTGGGGGCGTAGCTCAGTTGGTTAGAGCGTCTGCCTGTCACGCAGAAGGTCGCGCGTTCGAGTCGCGTCGTCCCCGCATTATTAAAAAACTGCTTTGCATAACGATTTTTTGTCTTAAGCAAGCAGTTTTTTGTTGTATAATTTTGATTGTTTCTATAGCGACATCACATCAGCTCCAGTAGTGTAGAGCTTCAATTCTCCTTGATTGATATTGAAGATCGCCGGTTCGGATCCTCCGTGAGATAAAAATTGCTCTGCGGTCATAGGGAATAATTATTCTCACGCTTTTTTCTCAATCTCCTTCTCAACTTTCCTTTTCGCTTCTTCCAAAAGCTCTTTGCTTTCTTTTCTTAATTTATGGCTTTCTTATATTTTCTTGGCGATTTCTGCTTGTGTTTTTTCTTTTAAAACATCTCTATGTGTACTAACAACATTTGATAATACGAACATTTCTGATTTTGCTTTGTGAATATCAATCTTCCTAATCCAAATTTTCCTGTAAGGGTAATGTTCTTTGCCATTTAGAAGTTCTTGGATTATTTGATCAGGAAGTTCAAAACAAGAAGAAGTTCCAAATCCTATAAGTCTTTAAACTTCTCTATTTTTATTGTAAACTATTGACCGCTATGAGCTGATGACTCATTCCATTTTGGATAGTTCCCCCCGCCTAAAATAATATTTTTTATTTTATAGCAAGAATTGCCGGCAACATCTTCTATTTTTAAAATCACATTATAAATTTTGCTTTCGGATTCAATATAATTATTTATTGGATTTATATCTACGCTATCAGGAATGCCGACATCGGTTCCGTAAAAATACCATTCGCGGCGATTTTCATTATCACATTCTCCAACAGCATTGCAAAAATAATCAATATCAGCAGTGCCAAATTTCTCGTTTGAACATTGCGCGTCATCATCGCAGGGAACACAAGTTCCTTCGTCGCATTTCGCAGCATCTGCAGTCTTGCAATCATTACTGAGAAGTTCAGGATCACAAACAAAACCATCTGGCGGATTGCAAACTCCTTCCTCGCATTTGTATCCAGCGCCAAATTTAACGCATACAGAGTTGCCACTGCAGGGAATACAGAGCCCAGTAGAAACATCACACTCAGAAACACTTGCGGTTATGCATTGCTCATTATTTGAATTATCACAATTAACAAAAGCAGAGTCGTCAAAAAATGTTATATTCTCTCCAAAATCACATCTGTCTTCATTTCCAGTATACTCGTGGCCGGTTTTATATAAACAATCAGTGTCCGAATCAGAAATCGCGCTGAAATCAATCTGGGGATATTCATATATAGGAGTGGTAAAAGTTTCATTATTTCCGTCACCATCAGAATCGCTTGGATCATTATATTGAACCCAATCTGTGGTTCTTCCATATCCGCCGCCGCGATTATCCGTCACTTTAAGTCGCCAATAATAAACCCTATTTCCATATCCTATTTCCTTATTATTTATAAAATCATAGCTTAGAATTTGATAATAAGAACTGGGAATATTTTTCTTCACATTGACAACTAATTCATCCGTATTTGAAAAATCATCATTGTCTTCTTTGATTTGAATTTCGTAAGACGCCTGACCATCGCCGTCGGGATCGCTAAATACCCATTCCAGCACATACTCTAATCCGTCCGTGCAAAAATTATGATTATAACTGCGAACTGAGAGCGAAGTTATTTCAGGAGCTAAGTTAGAACTTTCTATTACAAGATTATAATAATCAGTGCACTCGTTATTACTATTAACGCTATCATCCCAAACGCAAACTCTGAAACTAAAAATATTTCCAGCCGATAACAACGAAGAGAGAATGCAATCGCTCCCCTCTTCACAGACACGCGCCTCGCAAATTCCACCCTCGCATATTTTACTGCTCCTGTTAGCCCAATTGTCAGTCGTCCACTCAATTTTCACTTCTTTAATTAAAAATTCATCAGCCGCGGTTACTGCTATCGTAAAATCATTTTCCATTCTTTCAATATTAATATCATCAACTGTGGTCACATTTCCAATATTAAACAGATCACTTCCTTCAGTACAGTCTGGATTTATCACACAACTTCTGTCCATAGCCGTCGCAGTGAATTCAAAAAAATCAACTTCTCCATCGCAATCAGAAGCGCCAGTGGCATTCTCTTCGTCGTAATTATTAAGATCTCCATCACAATCATTATCTTTGGCGTCCGTGCAAACCTGCCAGGGAACAGGAACATTTCTATTTAAAATATTAATAACATTTTCATTTTCATCTTTATCATCCCCATTCCCATATTTCATCCACTGCGGACCATTTTCAGAACTATCATAAGCAGTCGTTCCTGTTTCTTCATTAAAGTTCCAATAACTGATAAGTCCGGGATTATTATTGAAAATACCATAATAATGTTCTTCCGCTTCCGTTTCTAAAAGCGCGTAATTATAAATACGGACTTCGTCAAATTTACCTCTGAAGTAAGAATAATTTGTATATCTCGTTCCAATTCTTACATTGCTGCCAAGATCAGGATCATGCCCTGATCCAGTGGATTCCAAATCCCCATTTATATAGATTTTTGAACTGGAAGAATTAACCGCAAGAACAAGATGATTCCACTGTCCCGCTGTCCACTGATCAGATTCCACTTCTACTCTATCATCAAAATTTATATTCCCGCTATAATTTGGATTATAGCTTTGCAAAAACCACCAATTACCGCCATTCCTTCCGTCCATAAAATACTGCAACCTATTTTTATCGCCTTCACTAACATAAAACCAGAATTCCAAACTCATTGCACTCGGATTTCCTAAATCACCAGCGATATTTATATAATCATTACTTCCATCAAAATCAAGACCATTGCCATATTTTCCACTCACCCAATTATTATCATTCATACCATACAATGTCCCATCAACATTACTCAAGACCCCATCATTTCCATTTCCAGAACTATCTTCTGCAATTTTTCCTGTCCCTTCGTCAAAATTCCAATGTCCCATCAAACCAGTATCATCCGCAAAAATTCCGTTGTAGTGATCTCCCACTTCTTCTAGATAAAACGCGCGATCGTAGATGCGAACTTCGTCAATAAGACCATCAAAAGGAGTTTCTGTGTGAGCAGTATTGCCTATCGTAATCGGACTTGTAAACGAATCATCAAGAGCACCACCCCAATTATCCCAAGCTTTTATATTTATCCCATCAATATAAAGTTTTGTTTCCTGTATTTTATTTGAATCATAAACAAGCACAAAATGATACCAAACATCATTCTGGATACCTGCATCATAAGTTAAAGTAGCATCATAAGAAACCGTATCCAAATATATTTCTATATAAGTATTATCTGTTCCTATTTCTATGTTATCATTGCTTGGATCGCTAGTTTGCGCAAACATCACATTGCTTACATCGTGATTTGAGTTAGCTTCAATATCTGAATCACGCTTAAACCAAAACTCAATAGTAAAATTATCCGCGGCATCCAACACATCTATATCCCCAAAATTCACATAATCATCCGCTCCGTCAAAACTCAAAGAGGAATAAACTTTTTCTTCAAGATCGTAATTATCACAATCACAATTACAGGCAGTGCCGCCAGAAGCAGAATCACCATCATCATCACCAGCAATAGAACAATTAATATTACTATCTTTAGGCTGGCAAGTTCCCGTCTCATTATTAGGGTTGCAATCGTAATTAGTAAGTAAATTTCCGCTGCAAGCAGGCGCTGATGTTACGGTTGAAGAAACAGCGCAATAACCGGAAGAGCATTCATTTCCACCCGTTTTACAACCGCTATAAAATTCGTTAGAAAAAGAATAATAATCAAAACAACTATCCGTACTGCCACAAGAATCTCCCTCGTTAGTATCTCCAAATTCATTGATCGCCGCGTAAACCCAATTTGTTCCACTGCAAGCGTCAACACGGCATTCCGCGTCAAGAGAAGTTGAGCTCACAGATGAATCACAGCTCCCGCCGCAGCACATACCGCTGCCAGAATCACAGGGAGCCAAATTAACCTTATTTCCACCTGGCACATCATAACATT
This sequence comes from bacterium, assembly GCA_030638825.1. Lineage (GTDB taxonomy): Bacteria > Patescibacteriota > Minisyncoccia > JAHIHE01 > JAGLIN01 > JAGLIN01. The sequence continues at coordinate 8,530 of DAOWDU010000032.1, forward strand.
CTCCATCACGAACAGTAAGGGAATACGAAGCGGATAAATTACTAGACGGAACGGGATATACTTTTGTTCCGCCTGGCGATTTCCATCCTAATCTCATCCCGCCAGAACTATCGCCATCATACCATTTTATTTTTATCGGAACCGGCTCTAATGAAGTAAAGGTATAAATTCCATTATGCTCACTAGAAGTATAACCCCAATAATCAATAATCTCGTTTCCATCAACATAAACTTTTATCCCATCATCGCTATAAGCATAAAAGTTATACTCTCCTACAACATCGGGTCTTACAAAACCTTCCCAAACAATAGCTGCATTGCTTTGGTCTTCCCAGGCATTATCTTCTATAAAAATCCTGCCGCTCCCCCAATCATTATGATCAAGATTAGTATCAATCCCACTTCCCTTAAATACTCCCTGTCTATCGGTGCCGCTAGAACTATATGTATAATAATAATATCTCAAACCGTCAGGCCCTCTGATATTTTCTGTTTCGTTTGGACTATTATCTTGCGACATAGCGTAAAACAATATTGTTTCACCGATGTTAAACGGCCCTATTTCTTTTTCGCAATCGCAAGGATGTTCAGGGTCTTTGCACTCACCTGTCACAGGACAATTCATAGGAAAAAAACTTTCTTCCGCAACTTTCTTGTAATAAATATAATGCTTTTTGATCCCATTAATATCATTTGTAATTGATTGTAAAGAAACTCCACTCAAATCATCTAAAACCTCTCCCGCAACAGAAATTGAACTTCCAGATATTGGAGTTCCGACACTGTTATAAGCGTTAACCGAGAGATTATCCAACTCCACATCGCAAATATCATTTTCTGCGGGAGTAGCCGGATTAAGCGCGCAAGAATTACTAACACACTCGTAATCATTCAGAATCAGCGACCCTCCTCCGATGCAATGATCTTCATTTCTATTTGTAATTCCATAATTGCAATATCCAGCGCTACAAACATACGCCCGCTCTTCACATCCGCCATCCCAAAAATAAACATAAGGAAGATAGGAAAAACAGCCATCAGAATTCCCGCCCTCGCTGCAAATAGTATTATTTTTAGCGGTATCAATCCCCCACTGCCACAAAATGCCTTCTTTTATAATCGGAACGGAAAAATTTACCAGAGTTCCATCGTTTCCATTTGTTGAACTATCGTTTACCGTTATTCCTGTTCCCTCGTCAAAATCCCAATACCCGATAAGACCCGTATTGTTATTAAATATTCCATCAGAATGCTCCGCGACTTCAGTTGCCGACAAGACGCGGCTATAGACTCGGACTTCGTCAATAATACCATTAAAAGGGGTTTCTATGTGATCAGTATTTCCTATTGTAAGTGGACTTGCTGACGAACTATCAAGAGCGCCGCCCCACTCGTTCCATTCTTTTATGTTTGTTCCACCAAGATAAAGTTTTGCTTCTTGTGTTGCGCTTGAATTATAAGTAAAAACAAAATGATACCAAATATTATCTTGAATACCCGCGTCATAAGTTAAAGTAGCGTCATAAGAAACTGTGTCTAAATATATTTCTATAAAAGTATTATCTGTTCCGATTTCTATATTATCATTGCTTGGATCACTAGCTTGCGCAAATATTACATTGCTTACATCGTGATTTGAATTAGCTTCAATATCTGAATCGCGTTTAAACCAAAATTCAATAGTAAAATTATCCGCTGTGTCCAATGCGTCTATATCTCCACAATCCACATAATCATCCACCCCGTCAAATTGCAAAGCCTTTCCCTCTTCTCTAATAATCCATACTTCTTCTTCATAAACCAATCCGTCCCCGCAAATTTCCAGAGCGCAACTAGAGTTATAAGAATTAAGATTTGAAATTGTGGCATTGCAAACCCCGCCACAACATTTTCCGTTAGAAGTAGCCAAACAATCCCCTAAATAACCAACTCCCTCGCATTCTCTGTTTTTAACAATAAATGATTCTTTCTCCGTGCTAGTCGTATTGTCATTACCAGAATGATCAACAGCTGTAGAATAATATTCCACCTTTTTCCCCGCGTCAAACGGTCCGACTGTTGCTGAAATGTTATTTGGATTTTGACTTGCATTCTCATCGCAATGATCATCAGCATCTGCGTCATTACAATCAAAAGCAATTTGAAAAGATCCGCTATCTATTTTGTAATAAATAGTATGCCGCTTTATACCATTAGAATCTCCCGCAGTAGACTCAAGCTTTACTGTCATCGGAGTGGCTCCATCGCTCTCAAGATCATAAATATTTCCAGCTGGAACGCGCAAAATACCGATTGAAGGCGCGCCAGCATCGCAAACCATTTCTTCTTCGTCAATAATCGGATCGTCATATTCATCGTAATCACAATCATTATTTATATTATCAGCGCAAGTTCCCGCCCAACTACTGCCTTCAGAGCTTGAAACAAGAAGATTGTTTTCGGACGAAGCTATCTGGCGAACTCCAACATCGCTGCTTTGCGCGTAAATATAGATATCAACATAAATATTATTTGCAAAACCATTTGTTATTCCATCCGTCCAGCCGCAATCAGGATTAAAAACATAAACGCAACTTTTGCTATTTCCCACACCAGAACAATTCATTGGCGCTTTATCTATTTCTATTTCTTCTCCTCCCAAAACTGGCGCGTCAATGCTTATCAGAATTTCATCATTCCCGCTATAATCGGAAATTTCAACCATGATAGTTTTATTTTCATTTCTTAACAATTCAGGAACTGACAAAGTAACAGTAGCAACTGTCACATTTCTCGGATTGGGTAACTCAAGAGTAGCCTCATTATCATTAGCATCTGTTGCTGAAGACCGATAACTTACATTTACGCCAAATGAAAATGGACCTATTTCTCCAGATTCCCCGACACTGCATTCTATAACCGTCTCCGATTCTATAACTGTCCCCGTAAGATCATCGCATTCAGTATTTTGGATACTGTCTGGATCTAATAGCCAGTTATCGCTCCATTCCATTGAATGACTCTTAAATCCAATATCGTCTATCGCTGTTGAAGTAATGACAAGATTATCAACATTATATAAAGTTCCGAATGGCTTTTTGGAAATTAAAATTGTAGGAGGATTTTCATCGCAAATAGCGGCCGTAATGTCGTCATAAACACCTTCCAACGCTTCCGTTAAATTATCCGCCGAAATAGAATTACAACCTTCCAATTCGCCCCCCGAATCAGAAACATAATAACAAAATGAGGGAGAAGCGATATATTTTATGAACTCTTCCGCTGCTTCTCTTTCTGTTTCATCTGAAATACTGTCCAGTTTAAGACCCACAGAAATAATTCTGATTCCCTTGTCATTCTTAGCGCTATCAGCGTTAGCTTTTGCTAAGTCTGTATTATAATACGGATCTCCGTCTGTTAAAACAATCATTGTTTTTGTGGCGGAAGGATTGGGATCGCTCAAATCCGGATCTAAACTATTTTTCGCCGTGCTAATTGCCAAAGATGTTCGGCGATAACCAAGCGGATAATCATTACCGAGAATGCCATCACTCTGATTAATAACACTTTTTATATAATCGCTGTTTCTGTTCAACGCTTTATTATCTGTTAAATTATGAAAAGCCACTAATCCTATTTGGTGATAAGCATTTGATCCATAAATATCATCTGGAAAAGTCGCAAATAATCTATTTATAAAATTAATACTGGCAGCTTTTGCGATATCAAATTTTCCATATTCGTTCATCGTCGCTGATCGATCTATAACTAAAATAACATCAGCAGGACCCTTGCATGATAATTCCGACGCCTTGATATTTTTTATATTATCGTATTTAATTTCACTATCATTGTTAAAGCCAAAAATTCCAAAAACAAAAAAGGTGAACAAAAAAGAACATCCTAATATTTTTAATAGAAAAGATAATTTAATCATAAAATCAGATTAGATAAATAACGAGTTACTGTTTTATACTTATTCCGTTTTCGCCTATCGCAATAATCTCTGACATCTCACTGCAATTATTAACGCTGATTAAATAAGAGCTACTGCCAAAATCAGAAAACTTAGCTGGCTTAAAACCGTTGTCTTCACCTGTTTCTAAGTTTTTACAGGAAACTAAAAAACCTCCTATTTTACAACTGCCAGCAGTCGTAACTTTTATATTCGCTTCAAATTTTTCATCCACATAATTACTTTCTATTACTTCCAGCAAACCCTTGCATCTGCTTTTTACCTCCATAATTTTTTTTCTATTGTCTTTTATTTTTCTTTCTATCTTAATTTTCCCCTCACTATCTTTAGTCCCAATTCCAAATTCCATCCCGCAATCATAAATTTCGCAGACGGAATATTCTTTGTCGTTACATAGAAAATATTGGCCGCAATCCATACTAAGACATTCTCTATTCAATAAATCGCATCCGTCAAAATAAGAGGCGAATTCTTCGTTTTTACTTCCATCTAAATTATTAATTTCTGTTTCATTTTCTCTGCCGCTTTTATTTTCATCCGTCTGAATTAAAACAGCAGCAATGCAAAACAACAAAATAACCATAACAGTAAATAAAATTCCTGTAAAAATTGGATATGTTTTTTTCATAAGATTTTAATTAATGTATTATAAATATATTTGTTCTAAAACAGAATAACTAAAGCGATCTGCTGAAAGGATCTTTTCTTTTGTCGTAACTTTTTTCATCAATCAGATCATCGTAATATTTTAATTCTTTAATCTGATCATCTTCAACCAAATTTTTAATATTTGCTCCAACATTATTTATAGAATCATTATATTCAGCGCAATTATTTCTAAAAGGTTTCATATATTCAGAAATTTCAGATTCGCTTAATTCAAAACCAAAAAGCGCTGAATAAAAAACATACAGAAAAATAATAATAGCAAGAAACGAGAATACAATTTCCTGGCTAATTTTAGCCCTAAGCCTCCCTATCGTTTTTTTAATTTTAACTAGATTAAACTTCATACAAACATAAGCTATCGTGATTTAATAATAATAAAATTTTAATTTAATTTCATAATCCAAAATTGAATCTGCAGTTGTTTCGGTATCAATATTCGGATACTTATCGGCATTTTCTTCTTCATCTCCAGCCGAAATAACTATTGATTCTTCCTGGACAAAGGGAATGCTTTTTTCAAGAGATTTCAAAAAACCAAGGAGATTTAAAAATCCGCTTGCTGCCTTAAAATTAATTTCCACTTCGTTAAGAGCGCTGTCGGTCTTTTTTTTAGGATCGCGCTCTTTTGTTATAACGGAGAGATCGTCAATTTTAATATTTTTACTGTTGGCAAGTTTGACGATATGGATTAAATAATCTTCATAGTTATTTCTATTTGATATAAAATTTTTAATCTTTTCAACATTTTCAGCGTCCATCTTTCTGCTTTCATTATTTGCTTTTACTATTTTAGCGAGAAATAAGTTATTCCTTCCCATACTTTCTTCTTTCATCTCATTTCCAATTTTTATAATCTTTGCTTCCTTGCGCATTGGCATAACAATATAATACATAACCGCGCAAGAAATAAGCAGCGACACAAATAACAATGCTAACATTGAGAAATTTATATTCAACTTCGCGACGGGATTTAAATTTTCATTTTCACTAAACATAGTAGAATTCTAGATTTTAAAACTAAAATAATTTCAGTTCCATTTCACCTTTAAATTCAATTATTTTATTACTGTCTTTTTCGTTCAAATCATAAGAAATTGAGATACTTTTCACAAAGTTTTTTTCCGTCTCTAGATTATCTTTGAATGAAATTAATCTTTCTTTATCATAAGCAATTCCGCTGAATTTTACTTTTATGAAATTCTTACCTTTAGATTCTTCGTCCGTTAAGAAAGAGGTATATTCATTTATTTCTATATATCTATCCACCTTTGAAGAAATCAGCGCCAAGCCAAAGTCCCAATAATATTCTCTGAACAAAGTGACACCTTTTTTAAATTTAAGATTACCGCTAAAATTTATTTCACTACTATCGCCTGTTTCGCCGTCGCTAGATATGATACTATCAATTTCAGCATCATCAATCCAATAAGAATTTTTGAAAATAGCGATCTGATTAACGGCAGCCAAATAATTATTCGCTACGCCGTTAATCTCCAATAATAAATTTCCATCTTCATTAAAACTCAGTCCGCTTTCCGTTAGATAAATATCTTCCGATATTATATTTTGCATAACATTAAACGCATTTGAAAAATAGTTATGATCATCAAGTAATTCTCTGATGCTTGTCACTTTATCTGTCGTTAAAAATACTTCATTATTGCCAATTTCTTCTTTTATCTTGCCGCTAAGCTCCTCCGTTCTGAAATCTAAAGAATCGGACTCCCTTAAAGCAATTGCCTTGTCAGCATATATAATTACAAAAGAAACAACCGAGATAAGCGCCAAAAAAGCTGAACAAATAATAATAACCTTTTTTTGCTTTTTTTGGTCTTCCTCAAACCTAAAGTTTTTCGGGAGTAGATTTATTAAAGGCATAACTAATTAGTTTTAATTAAAAAATTTATAAAATATTAAACTTGTTATTTAAATAATCACCATGATATTTCTATTGCTCTAGCGGTATTTTTGCAGACTCCTTCGGTTTTGATAACTAACGGCGAGTCATCTTTTAAAATAGTGTTAAAACTGCCAAGCCCGGCAATATTTCCGCTAGACAAAGGATCTCCGTCATTAAAATCATTCAGGTTTATTGTTTTTTCTTTAAAGATTTTATATAAAATTCTTTCTGTTCCCGTGTCAGCCAAAAAATACGCCTGCGTAAATTGTTCCGCATTTTTCGTCATTTTAATTTGTTTTATTACTGTGTTAGTTAGAAAAAGACCGACAAATAAAAGCAGCGCCATTATAATCAAAACCATCAGCAAAGCTGCCTGTCCATTCTCTTTTCTGATATCTTTTAAAATTTTATCGCTCATCTAAATTTGCTTAATATAATCTTAAAGAAACGCTGTTTTGCAAAGTAAACTCTACGCCAGACGAACCTGTTGATTTTACCTTCATACTAACAACAATAATCGGCTGAGTCTGATTAAAATCATCTGTAACATAAAATCTTAAATGCTCTATTTTTACATCAGGAGAATTTATATTTTCTCCATCTCGCGAGAAATAATCGCCAGAATCATCGTTAGTGCAACTTCCGTCTGCAATTGATCTGCAATATTCTACCGTGTCTCCGTTATAGTTTGTAAATTCCACACTGGAGTCTTGATTATCCTGTTGATCTGGATTGCCGTCAGTTCCATCACTTATCGCAGTAGCCATTCTCAATTCTCTGGAAATTGTTTCCATTAAATAACCCGCCTCTCTTTGAGTCGCGTTAAATTCAAGAATCTTTTTCTGAGAACCGCTTCCGCTCACAAATATTCCTACCGTTATAGAAATCACTATCATAAATATGCTCATCGCAACCAGCACTTCCATCAAGGTAAATCCGCTATTTTTTGTGATTGTTTTATTTTTCACTTTTACAATTAAACAAATTATGCTTCGCACATTTCTGTAGTGGACAGGCATGCCTGTCCACTACAGAAATCAGAAATATTCAAATTCCTCAACAATTAATTAAATCAATTTTTAATAGACCTAGAACCACCCATCGTAAAAATAAGAAGTTACTTCAACCATTTGAACGCCATTGGACGAAACATGAGAAACTACTTCCATGCAATCTTCCACCTGAAGACATCCAGCAACAGTATATACGCCAGGAGCAGTTTCTTGATTTTTGGTTATTGTTAAATATCTCGTGAATCTAGTTCCTTTCCAACTAGTAAGAGCAGCGCTTTTTAGTTGAATATACGAACCAAAAGTAGAGTGCGTTGGATCGTTGTCTTCGGACAAATAAACTTTTTTCCTATCTGCATTGCTTAAAACAACTTCCCACCCAACTCTTATATCATCCTTATCACTAAGTCCAACTATTACATCGCCAACTGGAATATCATCCATCCAACCATCTCCTTTAAACCAGCTATTATCTCTTTGTTGTCTTATTATTTCTATTGATTCATTAGCAAGATAAACAGCGATTAATTTATTTCTACTTTTTATTTCACCTTTGATATTAGTGGTAAACAGCGAAATAATAGCAAGAAGACCAATTGTAATAATCGCAATTGAAACAACAACTTCTATCAGATTAAAACCTTTTTGATTCATATCAGCATTTTAATTTATTTTCCTGGAAGTGCTTATTTTGATAACTCGGGTCCCAGAAGAATTACCAATTTCTATTTCAAGATTTATAAAACTGCCCGCATTTTTATTATTGCCATTTATATATACCTCGCCATAAGGAGAGGTAAACACTACATCCACAGGATCAGCGCCAACGGTATCTATTTCCAAAGATATTACTTTAACGCCATCTGGCAGGTTTATCGTTTGAAAATCTTCGGAATTATCAGCATTACGCGCCCTATCACTGTCTTCGTCAGCAAAAATAAGATAACTGTTTGAATTTTCAGAAAATCTAATCCCATATCCGCCACTCGGATTCGCGCCTCCGTCTTCCAGGGAACTAAAAGTATAATTTTGCGTCATTCTAATATCGTTAGCAATCTGTTTTGATCCTAAATACAACGCTTTGGAATTACGGCTGTCAGAATATTGCACAGCAACAATAGTAGACGCCACGCCCATAATAAATATAACCATTATTAACTCTATCAAACTAAAACCTTTTTGATCCATGTGGCATTTTAACATACTAACATACTAACATTTTAACATTATTTTATTTTCAGAGGCTGGATAGATTTCCAAAGCATTGCCCCGATTTCTTCAGCTAAGTTTATTGCTTCTTGGTATTCTTTTTTATTTAGATAATTTTCCGTTAAACAAAAATGAAGTAGATATTTTAATTCCTTTAGAGAACCATAAGATATTTCCCAAAAATTTAATTTAACCAGTTTTTTATGACGAGCAAATCCTTCAATATAATTTAAAATAATTGACAACGATGATCTCCTAATTTGTGAAGTAACTCCATATATTTCTTCTTTGGGAAAATTTCGGCTTAGTCTATAAACTAAATGAACATACTTATCCATTTTGATTTTCAACTGCTCCGAAAAGTCATTCTCTTTCATTTTGTTAAAATGTTAAAATGTTAAAATGATTTAAAACATTTCTGTCATTTGATAAATAGGCATTAAAATAGCGGCGACTAAAATTCCAACTCCCGCGCCAAGAACAAATATCAAAATAGGTTCTATCAAGGCCATCAAACCATCAACTGCGATATTAACTTCTTTGGTATAAAACCCGGCAATATCTTCTAAAACAGCGTCAAGTTTTCCCGTTTTTTCTCCTATCCTAATCATTCTCGGTACTAGAGGGGGAAGCTGATCGCTTCTTTCAAAAGCATACGCGACAGAACCGCCTATTTTTACTTCGTCAATACTGCTATAAATTACTTTTTTGTAAACTTCATTGCCAACGACATCTCCGGAAATTTTTAAAGCGCTAATAATGGGAACTCCGCTTTTAATTAACATAGAAAGATTTTCCGCAAACCGCGCTACATAAAATTTTCGGAAGATGGACTTAAATTTCGGGATTTTAAAAATAAGCTTATCAAAATTTTCCTTGCCCTTTTGAGTCCCTATATATTTTTTAAGCCCGTAGGCTAAAACAATTGTTCCTATTATTAATAAAATAAAATTATCTTTCATAAAATCACTCACGATAATCAAAATTTGCGTCGGCAAAGGAAGTTCTTGATCGTTTTCTCTAAAAATGCTAGTCAGTTGCGGAACCACAAAAGCCATCATCACGGCTCCAACCAGAGCAAATCCCGTAATAATAACACCTGGATACATTAAAGCATTTTTAACCTTGCTGTTTAAAAGATACTGCTTCTCAATATAATCAGCCAGGTGAGTAAGAGATTTTTGCATTGTTCCAGACGCCTCCCCAGATCTAATAATATTTATATAAAAGCCCGAAAATATATTTGGGAAACAGGACAAAGCAGATGAAAAAGAAGATCCATCGTCAATCATATTGGCAATCGTAAATAGTTGTTCTTTGAAATAAGCATTCTCTTCCTGATCGTGTTGAATTCTTAAAGCCTCAACCAGGGGAATCCCAGCCATAAGCAAAACGGACAATTCTTTAGAAAACATTACTATTTTTTGGGAACTAACTCTATGCAGAAAGGAAAACAATTTATTAAAAGAAACCCATTCCTTGTCTTGCTTAATATTAATAATTACAAGCTTATGTTTCTGAAGCAGCTCTATCGCTTCATCTCTGCTGGCAGCGTTAATTTTCCCCACCTGCTCTGTCCCGCTTATTGTTACCACTTTGTATTTAAATTTCATATTTTTATTTAACAAATATCAGGCGAGATTAATAGCTCTCTTTAAATGGATTTATTTTTATTTCAGGATCTTTTTTGATGATCAAATTAGGGTCATAGTTCATTTCTTCAAATTGTTTATTATCAATTAAATCATTTATTTTTGTTCTCCTCATAATATTTTCGTGTTCTTCGTAGGGATTTTTAACCAGCTCATTATAATTTTGCGCATCTTCAACTGCCACTTCTATATTTATTATCTTTACTAAAGTAACGCCAAAAAATACAAAAAGCGCAAAGAAAGCGACGACAACCATCGCTGCTTCTTTTTTTTTATGAATCATCTTAATAATTTTGTCTTTTCTAAAATTCATTTGCGTTATAAATAATAAAATGAAAGAGTAATATCGTATTCCAAAATAAGAGGGCTTTCTTTTATTTCAACAACCTCTTCTGTTCCTTCTTCTATTATTTCCATTATTCTTGTTTTATTTTTTTCAATTTTTAACTTCTTTAAATCAAGAAGAGGAATATTTTTTTCAAGAGAATCAAGAAATAAATAAAAGTTTGAGAAAGCGCCTTTTGCGAAAAAATCTACTTCAATAATTTTAAACTTGGAATCAGAATTGGCAAGTTCGGTAATAGAAAAATCATCAATTAAAATTCCGTTGGCTTTCGCTGAATTATTAATATTGGCGAGATGTTCTTCAAAATTATTTTGATCAGACATCAGGCTTCTCACTTTATCTATATCTTTAGTCTTAATGTTTTTATATTTTTCGTTAAAACTTTTTATCTTCTGGTTCGTGTTTTCTCTAGAGATTAGATTATCCTTAATCAAACCTATTTCAAATTCCATAATTTTCATTTTTTTATACTCTGGAAACGAAAAAACAAAAAATATTATTAGGGAGATGGCCAGCGAAACAAACAAAAAAACTATTCCTTTTGAAACTGTTTTTTGAGAAGATTTGATTTCGCCGATGTTATTTTTCATAAACGCAGGATACAAATTAAATTTTAACGGAAATTTTTATCATAGAAAAAAGCGTTCTGCTTCAATGTTAAGTTTCCCTGAAAATCAATATAGCCATTGTCTTTGCCAATTGAAACACTTTTGATATCTACTTTCTCAAAAACATCATTACTCTTAAGAGCATCTATTTGGCTAATGAGAGATGAGTAATCTCTAGCGACTCCGTCAAATCTAGAAGTCAAAGAATCTTCTTCACTAGAATTAATGTTTAAAGAATTCAGATACACGCCGTCTATTAAATTCTCCTGAAAGATATTTATAATTTTGGTAAAATAGACACGCTCTGACAATAAAGAAATCGCATTATCAACATCGCTGTTGGCTAATAATAATTCGGTTTTTGAAAAGCTTTTTTCTATCTCTTCTTCCGCTGTTTTAATTTCAAGATTTAAATTTTCAATTTCTTCTGAAGAATTCTTATTCAAAAAATATAACCCCGCAAAAAATATAACGGGAATTGCCACCAACAAAATGGAAATGCCAAACACAATCCTGCCTGACCATTTCCGGTTTTTCACTTCATTAAAATTATCGTTTTTTGGCAATAAATTTATTGATGACATAAACTAAATAAAAATTTAAATTTTATGGTTTTACTTCATTCCACTTCGGCAAATCCACGCCGCCGACACCAAGAGACTGAATATTCATACAGCTATAACCAGCGGAATCAGTTATTTTCAAATTGACTTCGTATGTCTTTACTTCCATAAAGATATGAGAAGCTATTGGACTGGCTGGATTAGTGCTAGCGTCAAGACTTGGTTCCAACGGATCCGTTACATCATAATCAAAATCCCATTCATACGCCGCAATAGGAAGTCCGTCATATACCTGAGAAAGAACAGGATTTTCAGGGTCAAATGTAACTTCTTGAAATCGCTCAATGCCTGCAGCTGGATTAAAGCTAAACTCAACAGTCGGATATTGATGGCTTATTCCCTTTAAACCGCCGAAATAAAGAGGAGCTAAGATATTTGATTCAGCGTCATTAGTGTCCCACACCCTTACTTTATACCAATACTCTTCACCATACTCTAAAACTCCAGGCGGAACCGTAAAGACAACTGAATTGCTCAGTGTTTTTCCAGAATCGCCGCCGACTGTAGGAATTGTAAGCGCTAAGTCATCATATATTTCTACTCGATAATCTTTTTGAAGATCTCCGTCTGTATCAGAATATGTCCAAATAAACTGCGCTTGCGGATTTGCGCCAAGATCACAGACATCAGCCATAGTACAACCGCCGTCAGTTATAACAGGGGCGTTATTTCTAAAATAGACTTTGTAATTAGAAAGAACGCAGGGAGGAGCATTATTACTGCAACTAAAACTAACCCAGCCGACAACATCTCCCCCCCAAGCCCATCCTTCAAAATTAATACCATTCAGAAAAACTTTATAATCACTGGTTGCGCAAACTCCACTATTTACACAATTTAAAGAAATCCAACCGTCCCATCCTCCGCCATGATTTAAAGCCCTTGCCCAACCAGAAAAAACGCCTCCCGCTAAGCTCGGTTGGCAAATACCTGCAGGACATCCCACAATATCTGCTGGTTCAAAACTGATCCAACCAATATTTTCACTCCAGGCGTATCCTGAAACATTGCCAGCTAAATCAACATTAACGCCATAATCAGAAATAGCGCAAGAAACAGTATTTTCACAGTTAAAACTAATCCAACCGATATTTTCTGACCAGGCGAAACCTATTATATTATGTCCCGCGCCAGCTTGAACAGTTTTTAAATCATTTTTAAATTTAAAACAGGTCGCCAAAAGACTTACACTGATACTAACTATAATTAAAACTGTTAATTCTAATAATATTTTTGTTTTAGAATATTGCTTCATAAAAAATATATTTACGGACAAGTTTCGGCGGTTAATAATCCATCTTTAAAAGTTAGAACGCAATCATTACCATCAGATCCTTTGACAGTAATATTATTTGTTAAACCTTGCGATCCATCGCCAGATTGATAATTAACTCCTTTAATCGTGCCGTTTACATCTAATTTGGTAGCTGGGTTAGTTTCGCCGATTCCAACTCTGCCATCTGACATAACAACCATTCTAGCCGGATAAGATGCTCCACCGTCATTAGTTACAAATTTTAGTTTGTTATTATGTGCTTTAATAAAAAAAGAATGAGCGTCATTAGTAACATCAAAACCGATTCCAGCGCTTCCGTCAACGCCAGTATGTTTTAACAATATTTCCGCGGCATTTCCTGAATCTCCTTCAAGTTGCAATTGCGATAAAGGATTATTTGTTCCAATCCCAACCCTGCCGTTTTCAACAATCAACCCATCTGCAGCTCCGCCCGTGTTTAAAATAGCTCCGCCCGTTACATTTAGACTGCCTAGCAAAGGAGCTATCCCCTGCACATCTAATTGCATTGACGGCGCTAAAGTACTGCCAACAGTCAGCCATCCTTCTTTGGATTGACCATCTGCGCTAACATTTATCGGCGCGGCAACATTTCCAGCGGGAGGATTATTTCCTGGCTCGTCCCATGAAACGGCTGCGGTGGCAAACAGCATTCCTGTAATAATTGCTGGCGCGGCATAATGAAGAAGTGTTTTTTTTGACATAATTTTAAATTAAAGAATTAAATGCTAAACTTAAATATTAAACTTAAATATTAAACTTAAATATTAAACTTAAATATTAAACTTAAATATTAAACTTA
>DAOWDU010000009.1 GCA_030638825.1 bacterium
AGCGATACGAACCGTGAGCGCCGGATCAAATCCCCAACTTCTTTGGCAGGGACTGAGCAAATTTAAAAATGACGGTCCGTCAACTTCTAAGGCTCTTTTAGCTTTTTTGGTTAAATCCGTAAAATTAGAAATTGAAGCCTGGGCGACATAATTTATGTGATGCCCTTCTATAATTGAAGTCAAATCTTTTCTAAATTCGTTTTTTCCCTGCTGAATTTTTCCTGCGGGAGAAGTTGTCGTGTGTGATCCGCGCGGCGTGGCGCCAGATCTTTGGTTGCCAGTATTCATATACGCTTCGTTGTCATAACAGACATACAAAAACTGATGCCCTCTCTCCAGCGCGCCCGACAAACTCTGAAGCCCGATATCGTAAGTTCCGCCGTCTCCGCCAAACACAACGAATTTTATATTTTCCGGAAGATCTTTTGCCCACTTCGGTCTGTCTTTTGGATTTTTTTTGAGAATTGCTTTATACGCCTCAATAATTCCGCTCGCTGTCGCCGAGGCGTTTTCAAAAGCATTATGTATCCAAGGAACTTTCCAGGAAGTATAAGGATAAATCGTTGTCGCAACTTCGAGACAACTCGTAGCGTTGATGATAACAACTGGTTCTTTAATCGCCGCCAAAACTATTTTTGCGTTAATCGGCTCAGCGCATCCCGCGCATAACCGATGCCCAGAAGTCAATCGCTCTTCTGCTTGTGATAATTCTATTAGATTCATTTTAGTTTATTTAAATTTATTATGATTTTATTATAGCAGGTTATGAATTAAAGATAAAATTTATTATAGAATTATTCTACGGCGCTTTAGCGCACGGTCATAGAGGTTTTAACCTCGCGAGAAAAGAATTGTTTTATTGAGCTAAGTTTTGCGAGGTTAAAACCTCTGTGACCCTCAGCTAAAGCTGGGTAGAAATTATCAAAATATTTCCCTTGCCTTTCACCTCAAAAAGTTATAAAGTATAAATATGATTAAACTAAAAAACAACTTAATCATTTTCGCAGGCGTTCTATTGCTTATTTTTTCTATAGGCATTTTTATTTATGCGAATAGTAAAAATATAAATAATAAAAAAATAAACATCGTCGTATCTATTCTACCTCAGATTGATTTTGTGAAAAGTATTGGAAAAGATAAAGTGAGTGTCTCAGCAATGATTCCGCCGGGGTTTAGTCCAGCCGCTTACGAGCCAAACATAGAACAACTAAAAAAATTAAGCACAGCTGATTTGTATATTAAAATCGGGCACATTCCTTTTGAAAAAACACAGATGAAAAGATTAGAAGATTTAAATTCTGAAATGATAGTTATAGATTCTTCAAAAGGAATTGAAATTTATGAAAATGATCCGCATATTTGGTTGTCGCCGAGATTGGTAAAAATACAGGTGAAAAATATTTATTTAGCTTTAGTAAAAATAGATCCAGAAAATAAAGAATATTATCAACGAAATAAAAATGAGTATTTAAAAAAATTAGACGACTTAGATCTTGAATTAAAAAACTCTTTCTCTAAAATACAAAATAAAAAAATACTGGTCTTTCATCCAGCATTCGGTTATTTGGCGAGAGATTATAATTTTGAACAAATCGCGATTGAAATAGACGGCAAAGAACCCAGCGCGGAAAATTTAGCGAATATTATTGATACAGCGAAAAAAGAAAATATCAAAACTATTTTTGTTCAGGAACAATTTAGTTCAAAAAGCGCCGAGGCGATTGCTCAGCAAATAGATGGAAATGTCATTTCGCTTGATCCGTTGGCGGAAGATTATATTGAGAATTTAAAAAAGATTAGAAAAGAGATTGGAAGATGAATTTGTTGATTCCGTTATAAAAATAAATAATAAAACAGCCCCGAAGAAGTTCATTCTTAAGGACTGCAGAGCGTAATGTTTCACTCAAATCATTGTAGGCTTCCTCCACTACCTACTCTTTGAGGGAGCAATACGTGTGGTCCTCAGTTTAAGGAATCCACTGGAGTTTAGCGGGCTTTGAGTACCCACTGCGGTAATTCAT
Source organism: bacterium (assembly GCA_030638825.1). Taxonomy (GTDB): domain Bacteria; phylum Patescibacteriota; class Minisyncoccia; order JAHIHE01; family JAGLIN01; genus JAGLIN01. Next base: position 2,022 of record DAOWDU010000009.1, read on the forward strand.
TCAAAACATATATATCAGTAAAACAATCTTCACTCGTATGCTTTGTTGTTGGCCGCGTCATCACTTAAACTATAGTTATAGTCGTCATAACAATTACCATTGTGTCATAAAAAAAATTTATGTCAACCTCAAAAATCCTCACAATCAAAAACCTTTCTTTCGCTTATCAGAAAGAAAACAACATTCTGGAGAATATAAATCTGGAAGTTTTTGGTAATGATTTTTTGGGTGTTATCGGTCCTAATGGCGGAGGGAAAACAACGCTTTTAAAAATAATTCTTGGACTTTTGAAACCTGACGAAGGAAGCGTTGCGGTATTTAATAAAAAACCAAAAGAAGCGAGAGATTTAATTAGCTATGTTCCCCAATTTTTAGAAATTGATTTGGATTGTCCAGTAAGTGTTTTGGATATTGTTTTAATGGGAATCTTAAACCGCAAGAAAATATTTCAAAAATATAACGAGCAGGATTTTAAATTAGCAAAAGAAGCTTTGGAATTTGTGGATGTCTATAATTTAAAAAATAAGCAAATTGGCGAATTATCTGGCGGACAGAGACAAAGGGTTTATATTGCCCGCGCTTTAATTAGAAAACCGAAACTGCTTATTTTAGATGAACCAACTGCCAGCATTGATGAAAAATCAGAAAGAGAGTTTTGGGAATTGCTAAAAGAGATAAATAAAAATTCCGCGATTATTATTGTCTCTCATGACATTGGCGTTATTTTTAAGAATGTAAATAAAATCGCTTGCTTAAATAAAAATTTATATTGCCACGACGCTACTGAAATAACTTCTGAAATTTTAGATAAAACTTATAAATGCGATATTGAATTATTGGGACATGGGTTGCCTCATCGGGTTTTAAAAAAACATTAAAACGCCGTAGAGACGAGGCACTGCCTCGTCTCTACATCGGTAAATTTTTTATGGAAATACTTACCTACAACTTCTTCCAAAACGCCCTCCTCATCGGCATTCTCGCCAGCATCGCTTGCGGGATCATCGGTCCTTTTGTTGTGGCGAAAAAAATTTCTTTTCTAAGCGGAAGTATCGCCCACTCTTCTTTTGGCGGAATTGGGATGGCTTATTTTTTAGGATTTAACGCGCTAATCGGCGCAGGTATTTTTAGTATTTTATCGGCTTTAGGAGTTGGCATTATCAGCAAAAAGTTCAAAAAAAATGAAGATGCAATTATCGGGGCAATGTGGTCTTTGGGAATGGCAATCGGATTAGTATTTATTTATTTAACCCCAGGCTATAGCGCGGATTTATTTAGTTATTTATTCGGTAATATTCTAATAACAAGCTCCGCTGATCTGATTTTGGCAGTTGTTTTAAATATTATAATCATTACCAGCGTCTTCGCTTTTTACCGCTGGTTCACCGCAATTATCTTTGACGAAGAATTCGCCGAAGTAACAAACATCGCCGTTTTCCCGATTTATTTATTTTTGTTGTGTTTAGTCGCTTTGACAATAGTTATTTTGATTAGAATTGTCGGTGTAATTTTAGTTATTGCCTTGCTTACTTTACCTGCTGCCACAGCCCAGACTTTTAATAAGACTTTTAAAAAAATAATTCTCTACTCAATTTTATTCGGCTGTATTTTTACAACAGCAGGAATATTTTTATCTTATTATTTAAATCTGCCATCAGGACCAATGATTATTTTCACGGCGGCTTTTGTTTATGTGGGATTTTTGATTGGTAATAAATTTACTTTAAAAAAATTATGAATCCCAAAAACATTAAAAGAAAACGATTCAAAAAACTATTTCTGTTATTAGCTTTTTTAATTTCTTTAATAACTTTATTTTATTACAGTTTTGTTTTTGAACCAAACAATATTCAAATTGAAAAAATAAATATTGAAATAAAAAATTTGCCAGAAGAGTTTGAAGGAACAAAAATAGTTCATCTTACTGATTTTCATTCTAGAAACTTTGGCAAAAGAGAAGAAAGAGTCTTAAAAATTTTAAAAGATTTAGATCCAGATTTTGTTTTTATCACCGGAGATTTTATTGATCATTCCACTAAAGATTTAGATTCCTGCCAAAAATTCTGGCGAAAATTAAGCAACCAACATCAAGGAAAAGTTTTTGGTGTTTTAGGAAATCATGAACACTGGCTTAAATCTCCGGATATTTCTGCGATAAAAAGAATGCTAGAAAGAAATGGCATTTCTATTTTGAATAATGAAAACAGAAAAATATATCTCGGAGGTAGAGACGAGGCATTGCCTCGTCTCTACATTTATTTAATCGGTGTTGACGATCCTGATTCGGAATTAGACGACTTGCCAAAAGCGATGATTGATACAGAAGAAAATATCCCCAAAATTTTATTAGCGCATTCGCCAGATATTATTGATAATTTACAAGGAAAAAAAGTAGATTTAATTTTAGTGGGACATACACACGGCGGACAAATTGTCCTTCCCTTTGTAAAACCATTTTGGGTTCCCACAAAAAACCGCGGCAAATACGCCAGCGGTTTGTTTGAAGTTAATGATACTTATTTATATGTCAATCGCGGAATTGGCTTAGCTCCAACTCTCCCAGCAAGATTTAACTGTCCACCTGAAATTACGGTGATAGAATTAAAATAGAAAAATTGATTTTAAACAAAAGAAACTGGTTAAAAAAACCAGTTCCCGCAATTCTTCCCGCAATTCTATTTATTTACAACTTCCGATAACTCGTGCTCCGTCCCTGACCAACTCGTTCAATTTTTTTCAATCGCATTAATTTGTCCAGAGTTTGTCTAACAGTTGGCTGGGCAATTTTGGTTTTTTTAGTAATCTCCATGGGAGTAGCCGCTTCATCTGCTTCTTGCAAATATTGCCAGACTATCATTTGTTTTGAGGTGAGCAGTTTTTCTACATTTTCTTTTGATAATAATTCAATTGCTGTTTGAGATTGCTTCAAAAAAACAGTAAAAAAGAATTCAAGCCATGGCGTAATGTCATGTTTTTTTGCGTCAATATTTTTTTGACTTCTGCGAAGCGCAATATAATAATCTGGTTTATTATCCTCAACTAATTTCTCATGTGATGCATAAGGCATATATTCATAACCAGATTTTAGAAGCAGTAAATTTATCAGGACACGAGAGAGCCGCCCGTTGCCATCTTGGAACGGATGGATTTTCAAAAATTCTACAAGGAAATTAGCGACAACAAGAAGCGAATGATATTTTTTATCAGCCAATGCTTTGCTTGTCCATTCAACCAATTCCTGCATTTCTTTGGGCGTAAGATAAGCGGAAGTAGTATTAAAAAGAACACCTACTAACTCGCCTGTTTCATCAATCAGATGAACTCTATTCTCCTGTTTTTTATAATCGCCTCTGTGTCTTTGATCTTTATCAACATATTTAAGCAACTCTTTATGAAAATGTTTAATCGCATTTTCATTAACCCGAAGCGTTCTCCAGGAATTAAAAACATTCTCAAGCAATTCATAATATCCTTGAACTTCCTGTTTATCACGATCAGCGAATCTTTGGATAGAAATACCTTTCATCATTTTTTCAACATCTTCATCAGAAAGATTCGCGCCTTCAATCCGAGTTGACGCGCCAGTAGAAGTAATCAAAACAGATTTTTTAAGACGACCCAAAACTTGAGGACTTAACTTCGCTCCAGCAATCCACCGTCCTTTTAGTTCATCAATTTGCGTTATAAGAGACCAAATATTACTGGGAACATTTTGTAATCTCTGATCAAATTTTGTATTTTTTAGCATATATTTATCTGATATAATTAACTATATCAGATTATATCAGATTAGCGAAAAATGGTCAAGCTTCAAATTAATTGGCTATATTGACTATATCCAATTATAGCCAATTAGCAGATCTCTAACTTTCCACTTTTAATCTTCAACCTAATCTTATCCCCTTCTCCAATCTTTCCGTCAATAATCTTCTCCGAAACTAAATCTTCAACCATTTCCTGTAAATTCCGACGCGCTAATCTGGCGCCCTCATTGGGATCAAAACTTTTCTTGCTAATGTAATCAAGCGCTTTCTGGTCGGCGCTTATTTTAATATTGTTATTTTTAAGCAGGCGAATTTTGAAATCATTAAATTGCATTCTGACAATGTTTTTTAGATTAGCTTCGCTTAAGGGATTGAAAACTAAAACTCTGTCAATTCTATTTATAAATTCAGGACTGAGTATTTCTTTCAATTCCTTTAAAACTGCGTCTTTCGTTTCTATATATTTATCTCTGATTCTATTTTTCTCTTTACTCTCGCTTATTTTTTTATTTTCGCCAAATCCCCACTTTGCTTCAGAAGTCAATTGCTCTGTGCCAATGTTAGAAGTCATAATAATTGTTGTGTTTCTAAAATCCACTTTTCTGCCAGAGGCGTCTGTCAGTTCTCCATCTTCAAAAATTTGAAGCATTAAATTGAAAACATCAGGATGAGCTTTTTCAATTTCATCAAATAAAATCACAGAATAAGGATGCAAACGAACTTGCTCTGTCAATTTTCCTCCCTCTTCATAACCAACATATCCCGCGGGAGCTCCAACCAAGCGAGAAACATTATGCTTTTCCATAAACTCGCTCATATCAACTTTAATCAAGGCGTCAGATTTTTCGTAAATCGTTTCGGCGAGAACTTTTGCCAGCTCTGTTTTTCCAACTCCGGTCGGTCCTAAAAACATAAAAACGCCCGCTGGTCTATCAGCGTTCGCGACCCCAGAACGGCTGCGGCGAATTGACTTTGCGATCACGCTCACCGCTTCGTCTTGTCCTTCTATTCGCTTTTTTAATTCTTTTTCTAAATTCTGTAATTTTTTCCGATCGTCGGAAACTATTTTCTTGACAGGCACGCCCGTCATTTGCCTAATAACTTCCGCGACATCTTCTCGTCCAACCGCTTCTTTTATTTTGATTTTATTTTCCTTCTCCTGAACCTCGCGCATTTCTTTCAAATGTTTCTTTAATTTACTTTCTTTTTCTTTCATTAAAAGCGCTCTGTCATATTCCTCATTGTCAACCGCTTTTTCTTTTTCAGCTTTTAATTCCTTTAATTCTTTTTCAAGTTCTTTTATTTCTTTTAAATAATTTTTGCCAGTGTGCCTGCTTCTTACTAAAGACGCCGCCTCGTCAAGAACATCAAACGCTTTGTCTGGAAAAAATCGGTCATTGATAAATCTCTGGCTCAGCTCAACCGCGGAACTGATTGCTTCTTCTTCTATATCTAAATTATGATGAGCTTCATAAATATTTCTTAATCCGCCTAAAATCTTTTTTGTGTCTTCTGCGCTTGGCTCTTCAATCAATGCCATCTGAAATCTTCTTTCCAGCGCCGCGTCTTTTTTGAAATACTTCCGATATTCATCTAAGGTCGTCGCGCCGATACAGGAAAGCTTTCCTTGCGACAAGGGCGGTTTCAAAATATTCGCCGCGTCCAAACTCCCCCCTCCCGCGCTTCCCGCTCCGATGATCGTGTGAATTTCATCTATAAATAAAATCACCTCTGGATTTTCCTGCGCTTCAGAAATCACATCTTTCAAACGCGCTTCAAATTCTCCGCGATAAACCGCTCCCGCGATTAATAATCCAAGATCCAAAGAATAAATTTTTTTGTTAGAAAGATTAACTGGAACATCGCCCTGAGATATTCTCTGCGCCAGCCCCTGCACAACCGCGGTTTTCCCCACGCCCGGCTCACCGACAAGAATTGGATTGCTCTTTGTTTTGCGGCTCAAAATATTTATTGTCTTATTTATTTCTTCTTCTCTCCCGATAATTGGATCAGTATTCTTCTTCTCAAATTCATTTATTAAATCCACGCAGAAATATTCCAATGCGGACTGCTTTTGGTTTGCGGAAGGATTCTCTGCCATCATCCCGTTTATTATATTTCCTGACATTAAATTGGGAGAAGCTACTTCTTTAGCTTTTCCCGCAAGGTCAAAAACATCAACAAAATCAGAAAATCGAGCTGAACTTTCCATTAACACTTTTAATTTCTCTCGCAATTCATCCTGTTTAATTCCCAAAGAGAGAAGGGTTTCTGCTACCTTTTTATCTTTACTAACCAGAATTGCGTAAAGCAAATGATCCGTACCAACATAATTATGCTGATAACGGCTGGCGATCAGAACCGCTTTTTTAAAAATATTTTTAAATTCTGCCGATAATTTCAGGCTCCACTTTTTTGTCTTCGGCATTTTATCTATAATCTCCCGCAACGCTTTTGGATCAACATTTTCGCCCGCCAGCACGCTATAGCCAATACTCCCTTTCTGCATCATCAAACCAAAGAAAATATGCTCCACGCCAATTGACTGATGCTTAAACTCCTGCGAAAGTATCTCCGCTTTTTCAATCACGCTCTTCAGATGCGCGGTGAATTTGTTTTGAATTTTAGGGGGAAAGATGTTCATAAGGATAGAGTTAGAAAATTATAGTCGTAGGGGCAGGTCGCGACCTGCCCCTACGACTATTATTAAAGCAGTAAAATCAAGCCTTGACAAGTTTTTGATTTGGGTGTATAGTGCTGGGTTGTTCTTTGAAAAGATTCTCTGCGGGACATTTGTGTGAATTTTGGTGATTTAGCAATAAAACCTTTTTTTTGCTAGTATAAATTTACGCAACTGTCCGTGGAGAATAAAAGCGCTAAGCTAAAAAAGCAAAGTGCAAGAGGTAAATTAAATGTCAATCAGAAGAAGAAACCTGCATGACAATAATAAGAGAGAAATTGTCATAGAGAATGGAATACTGAAAATCAGAGACTTGGATGGAAATACAGTTTTCCCAACAATGATAGCACATCCAAACCCAGACTCTGATGTTGCCGCAACCTTTTTTGCGCTTGATCTTTATAAAATCAAGTATGGAGAAGTTGAGTTTAAATCAAACAGCGAAAATGGTTTGGTTGAAGAAAAGACAGCTGAAGAATGGCTAAGAGATGGTTACATTCTCGTGGATGTAGGAGGAAATGGAGAACCAGAAAAAGTAGGGGGAAGACTAATCCACCTTGATCATAGCCACGATCTTTCAAATAAAGACACATGTGCTACGACCATTTGTCTCGATCTCATTAAACGAGATATGGAAGCAAAGCCTGATGAACTTTTGATAAAGTTAGTCAACTTTGTTAGAAGGAATGATCTTCGGGGAGGACGAGGATTTTTAGATTTTGCTGATATTTGCAAGGTTGCTCTGGCAAAACTGGAAGACCACGAGAAACTGTTGTATATGAAAGCGTTGCTAAACGCTTACATCAACAACAAGGGAGAACCGAATTCTGAACTCTTCTGTGAAATTTTTGCAGAATTTGCGGAAGGCAAAAAGAACATTCCGCAAAAACTGTTGGATTATCTGAAAATGGTTCAGGAAGGAAAGACTCAAAACATTCCAGATTTGGTAAGAGTCACCAATCCTGAGGCTGCAAGTCTCGTAAGATTGATACTTGAAGAGACCTATCTTTCTCAAATGGAATACAGGGAAGCTGAAATGCTTTGTCGGAGAATCAAGGAAGTAATTCTTGTAGGCGGGATATCTCTAGTGTCTCTGGAAACCGATAATCCTCAATTTCACAGAGCTGCTCTCAGCAATGGAGCTGATATTATAGCTGTTAAGAGAAGCAACGGGCATGTCCAGATTTATACCAGAAAGAGCAAGAAAGGGATAAATCTTGAAGACATTGTCGTGGCTATAAGAGCAGAAGAAGCTTGCGCCAATGGAGATCAGCTTCCTAATCTTGCTGATTTGCGTAGAGATGGGGCCTTTGGAGTTTGGTACTATTTTAAGGCAGGTGGCATGCTCATGAACGGAAGTTCAACTGCCAACGCTCAGAGAAAAACAAAGCTTGGTTTCAAAAAGAAAGTGGCACCAACAATTGTTGCAGTGCAGAATGGTTATATGCCATATTGCAAAGGCAGATATCCCTGCTCCAAAGAGTGCGATTTGTATCTGTTAAATTTTGCAAATTGCAGAAGGTATAGAGCAACTGCGGAAAATAAAGGATCAAGAAAAGGAGAAACTCTAATTCTTGCACGGTAAGCAGGATTTCCTGTAAACAAAATTACAATAATATTGGGAGAAGAACAAACTCAATCGTTCAACTCCCGATTTTTTTATTTAAATCCCCCGCCTCTTGACAACTCCCCATTTTAGTTCTACGCTTTTTATATTATTGATAATTGATAATTAAAAAACAAGAGGAGGGAAATTAGTGAACAGTGAAAAAACAATAGTGGTATTCAATAAAATAAGAGAAATTGGGGAAGTGGAAATGTTAGTAGCGGAATATATAAGGGACAATTCTGAAAAAGTGTTTTTTATTCCCGCAAAAGACGATCCAATTCCTCCAAGAGATGAGCCTTGTCTCGTTGTTCTTCCGTCATCTTATTATAATAGAAAAACTGTCTATTCTGTTAAAACCATCAGACCAGAGAAAGTAGGGGAAACAACAGTATTTAGAGATGTTTTTATTTCTGATTATTCATTTCAAAATATTAATAGTAAAGTTGCTATTATAATTATGAATCCCAAAGAAGAACTTGAAACACTTCTGTTAAGAATCGCCGTAAATAATGGCAATAAAGAAGCTGTTAAGAGATTTCTAGCAAAGAATATTTTATTGGAACATACAGAAGTTCGGATTAAAAGAAATAAGAAAGAAGAAGAGATAATAGAGATAATAATAGAACCATTAGAAGATTTTGATTATTTGAGAAATGGACTTCTAAAACATTTATCAAATCAACTAGTATAAATCAGAGATCTAAAACCTCTGATCTTTTTTTATCTGCAACCATTGACAAATATATTTAGACAGATATAATACAATGTTGTTGATAGGATTATTGACAATTTATGATGATATGAATAATAAAGGAGGAAGAAATTTAGATGGAAACTAGGGTTCGTGGAAGCGATAGACAACAGAAATATCCTACAGAAGTTGTAGATAGAAGAAACAAAGAAGATAAAACAGGAGAAATAATTGTAATAAAAGATAAATTACAAAGACCAAAAGGAAAGATTAACGGAATTTTAATAATTGTATCAGAAGGAAAAACAAGTATTGAAATTTCAAATCAAAAGCTTATAGATCCTATTCTTGGAATTTTAGAAAGAGAACTAGGTAGGTTTCACTGGACAAAGAATTATAAAATGTCCAAAGTAAGCACTCAAGTAGGATTTACACCTCTAGAAACAGAAGAGTTAAAAACTCTACTTGAAGAAACAATCAAATTATAGTTAGAAGGTGAAGTGGAAACATCCCGCTTCTCCTGTTTTTTTTACTCATTTAAAATCCCCTACCGTAAATAATCATTTTCTGTTAGAATGAGTTTAAAGCTGGAGTTCAGGTTTTAACCTGTAAATGATTACACACCTTACACTCTAAAGAGTGAGCTCCAGTGTTTGTAATAATTAAAATGGACAATAAAAACCAAGCTATAAAATTCGCTATCAAACTTTTAAGCATCAGAAAGAGATCTGTTTTTGAGATGAGGAATAGGTTAAAACGGAAAGAATTTGGGAATGATGTGATAGATGAAGTTATTAAAGAATTGTTTGAATATAAATATTTAAACGATGAAAAGTTTGCGGAAGCGTATATTAATGACAGAATCAATTTCAATCCAAGAGGGAGTTTTTTAATTAAGAAAGAACTGAGAGAAAAAGGCGTCGCGGAGAATATTGTTGATCAGAAAATAAAAGAATTATTTCCTGAAGAAAAAGAAATAGAATTAGCGAGAAAAGCGGCAGAAAAGAAAATGGGGACTTTAAATAAAGATCTAGAAAAAAATAAAGTTTACCAAAAAGTCGGCGCGTATTTGCAAGCGAAAGGATACACGAGTTATATTATTCGGGAAGTGTTATCACTGTCATTGCAATGACAATAAATCTAATTTCAAAAATGCCGAAAATAAACAAGCCAACAAAAATAATTATTTTATTTACAACGCTAATCGCGATAGTTATTTTTGTAATTGTAATATATTTTAATTCTATTTACACAGATAGAATATTCCCAAATGTTTTTATAAATAACGAGGATTATTCGGGACTGACAAAAGAGGAAGCGTTTTTTAAATTGGAGAACAAAATAAAAAATGTTTATCAGGACGATTTTGCTTTTACTTACGAAGATGATATTTTCAAAACGATAGTTTTAGAAACAGGAATAGTGATAGATATAAATAAAACAATCAACAGCGCTTTTTCTTATGGGCATCATGAAAATATTTTACAAAGCCTTAAAGAACAAACCGGTTTAATAAATAAAAATAAAAATCTTCAGGTGAAAATTATTATAGACGAAAAAAAGCTTGAGAGTTATATTCAGAAAGAATTATCAGAAATAGAAACCCCGCCTAAAAACTTTGGCTACAATTATGCTAATGAAAAATTTACTCCGACAGTTCCAGAATCAGGGATCATAATAAATAGAAGTAAATTAAAAAAAGATATTATTGAAAATTTATTTGAGTTAAAAAATGATGATCTAAAAATAGAATTAGTAGTAAAAGAAGCGGAAGTAAAAGAGGATTTGAATAATAGAGCATTTACTCAAGCTAACAATTTGCTCCATAGAAAAGTAACTTTAAAATATAATTCAGACGAGTTTGAAATTCAAAAAGAAGATCTTGCTTTATGGATTAAATTTGATGCTATAGATAATGACGACAATAAAAATAAAAGAATCCTTGGCATAATGTCTGATGACGAAAAAATAAAAGACTATCTTTTGATTTTTATCGTTCCGCAAGTAAACCGCGAACCCGTCAACGCCCAGCTTGAATATGAAAATAAAAAAGTTGAAGTTTTTTCATTAAGCTACGAAGGAGTTTCTCTTGAAATTGAAAAAAGTAGAGATGAAATTTGCGCAGATGTTTTTAAGAAAGAGAATTACGAGGAATTAGAAATAGAAACGGAACTTGGTTCTGGGTACCCAGAACCAAGTTCCGTTTCTATTTCTAATATTGAAATTCCCCTAATCACCAAAAAAATCCAGCCAGAAATCACAATTGAAAGTATAGATAATATGGGAATAACCGCGCTACTCGCGACAGGAGAATCAAATTTTTACGGATCGCCAAGAAATAGAATCCATAACATCACAGTCGGCGCAAGCAAGTTCCACGGGATTTTAATCGGTCCAGAAGATGAATTTTCATTCAATAAAGTTTTAGGAAAAGTCGGCGCGAAGCAAGGATACCTTCCTGAATTGGTTATAAAAAAGGGTGTAACCACGCCAGAATACGGCGGCGGATTGTGCCAGGTTTCAACAACCGCTTTCAGAGCCGCGGTTAGCACGGGACTGGAAATCACCGAAAGGAAAAATCACGCTTATCCCGTGAAATATTACAACCCGCAAGGAACAGACGCGACTATTTATCCCCCGCATCCCGATTTAAGATTTAAAAACAACACGCCAGCCTACATTTTAATCCAGACTAGAATTAAGGGAAATAAATTATATTTTGATTTTTACGGATCCGACGATAAACGCAAAGTTGTTTTGACTGGTCCTTATATTTACGACAAAAAAACAAGTGGCGCGATGAAAGCGACCTGGACACAGGAAGTTTACGACAAAGACGGCGAGCTAGAATTTAAAGAAATTTTCTACAGCAATTATAAATCACCTGCGCTGTATCCAAGAGGAACGCCATTGTGATAATTTTAAACAACACCCCTTGATATTTTTTTATTTTTAATATATACTTCCAAAGTTATCGGTTTTTAGTTATTAGTTATATACGCACCCGTAGCTCAATTGGATAGAGCACTTGGCTTCGGACCAAGGGGTTGTGGGTTCAAATCCTGCCGGGTGCACAAAGTCATATAAACATATAAACAAAATTTTTGAAGTCGCAACATATTTAGATGTTTATATGCTTAAATGTTTACATAACCATGGGTCGTTAGCTCAATTGGTAGAGCAGTTGCCTCTTAAGCAATTGGTTAGAGGTTCAAGTCCTCTACGACCCACAAGAATCATTTTAACATGCTAACATTTTAACATCTTAACAATTTTTAAATTTTGTTTAAATGTTAAAATGTTTATATGTTAATATGAATATGGTGGCTATGGTGTAGCGGTAACACTAGAGGTTGTGGTCCTCTCGTCTCGGGTTCAACTCCCGATAGCCACCCCAATCGGAAAAAGCAGGCGCAAAAGCCCTGCTTTTTGTTTTGGTTGAGCGGAAATCCGTCGGTTCTAACCTTACAATTCCGTTTTCTTCTATTTTACTGAGGTTGGAAATGGGGATTAACCATTCTACTGGTTCTATGCTGAGTTCACCACCCTTAAGGTTGTAAATTTGCCCCAAGGCTGATAGAATCTCCCTTTTAGCTTGTAAGTCCCCATTAATAAACCTTTCCCTGGCATAAGCGGCAAAGTTGAACGCTTTTTCCACTAAATCAACCCAGTTTTGTCCTCTATCCTGACTTTGATCTAATTTCGCTCTTATCTTGATAATTTGATTCTGCAGTTCTTTTCTTTCTTTCACAAATTCATCGTCATCAATAAGATCTCTTAATCTTAACTTAGTGAGATTGTCTAATTGATTTTGCAGTCCTAAATATTTTTTGTTTAGCATTTCATATCCTTGATTGCGAGCTTCTATTTCTTTTTCGTTATTTCCTCTAATCACATCCAATGCCCATTCTTTAAATTCTTCCGGGATTGTATATTTTTCAATTTCGTTAACGATCTGCTCTTCTAAATTATCTAGATTTATTGTCGGTTCAGCGCATTTAATTTCTTTTTTTCTTCTTGTACAGCGATAGTAAGTATAAGTCGCGTATTCCTTTTTGCTTTTGATAAATTTTCTCTTTTCTTCTGCCGTTACTAAACATCCGCAATTACCACATCTGATAATTCCCGTAAACGCGAATGCGTGAGTTTTAGCTTTCGGCTTATCTTTCTTTCCTAATAATTCCTGCACTCTATCAAACTCATCAACAGTAATCATCGGCTCATGTTCGCCTTTATGTATTTTGCCATTGTATTTAAAATATCCATAATAAAAAGGATCGCCAAAAATTCTGTAAATCTCACTTGCAGACAATGGTCTGTTTCCGCCCCGTTTTGTTTTTCTTGTTAAATAACCCCATTCGTTATTCGCTATATTTAATATCTTTGGTGGTTGATAATTGTCCGTCAACATTAAGTCCCACATTTTTCTGACTAAATTAAATCTCTCTTCGTCTTTTACAATAATCTTTTCTATTACATCATTTTTATATCCTTGCGTAGCTTTACTTGGAAACCATCCTCTCTGGACTTTGCCTTCAAGTCCTCTTTTTGTATTTTTTCTTAGGTCCAAAATAAACTGATTGGCCATTCCGCTTTCCACGCTGAACATCAAAACATTATCCTCTGGAAGATATTGTTTATCAATGGTCTGTATCGCTTTGATAGTTCCCTGTTGCAATAACCAATTTATTTTACCGCTATCAACTGGATTTCTGGACAAGCGATTTATCTGCCAGCACAATATTCCATCAGCTTTCCCTTTTTCAATTCTTTTCAGCATATCTTCAAAAATAGGTCTGGCATTTGGTTGTTTTGCCGATTTAGATTCCGTAAGAATTTCTACAATATCCAAATCCAAATCATTTGCCAATTCTTTCAAACGATTTGTTTGATCATCAATAGATTGCACTTGCCTATCTTCGCTCTCCGATGATTTTCTGGCATAGAGAAAATATTTTATTTTTGTTTCATCTTGTTTCATATAATTGTAATAAAACTCAAATGGATAACATTGACTAATCTTATATATTCGCTAATTAGATCAGCAACAACATTATACCGCTATTTTTCAATAAGGCTAGCAGATTTTCCGAGTTACAAATTCCTCTATTTAAGGCAACAATTTATCCATCTTTTTCATTATTTCTTTCAAATCTTCACTTGCGTCTGCTTCCGACTTGTCTTTGAAATCTTCTATTATTTTTAACCACGCCATTACTTCCGGGGCCTTGCCGGTCTTCATTGCTGTTTTGCCCAACGCCATTATTACATTCGGCGTGATCATTTTCGCCCATCTCTTAATACTGCCATATATCAAATTCTCATCAATCAATATCTTATTCCATTCTGTACAAGTCCCGATTTTTATCTTAAATCTTTTCGCAAATTCTGTCTGTGTTTTAATCTCAAGCATTAATATTGACAACTCATCATCTATTCCAAACTTTTCAAGTGTTGCCCTATTTACCCCTTTCAACATAGCTGGCAATGACTTCCAGATGATATAGGTCTGGAACTCGGCACTCTTACGAACGCTTTTTTCCTCATCAATCTCCTTTGCCCTATCTCTAATTTTTGCCGTTATTTGCCGTTTCGTTTTTGTCGTTTTTTTTAATCTTTTCATACGCTTTTAGTTATTTAATTTAAATAATTCTTTTATTTCCGTCTATCTTTTTCTAATAATTTTTTAAAATAAAGGTTCCAACTTAATTCTTTTGGCTTTTCCTCTTTTAATATGGCATAAACTTTTTCTGATAACCTAAATGTTTTAACTTTGTAGTGTATATTTTTCATATTATATTACTAATTGTGTTACTTAGCCCCCACCTCCTATAACCTTCCTCTTCCTTAGCATTTTATTAAGGCAGAGTATACTTTTTAGTATCCATATTCTCTTAGTTAAGAGAACTGCGATAAATAATTAAAAGAACAAATTTTTAAATAATTATTTTTGCTGAAGGGGTCGGATAGGAATAGATGCGCTTGTATTTCTCCCAAATTATTTTAAATCGCTTGGAGGTGGTGCACATAACCGTTTGGGTTACGATATTAAGCTATAAGCTTATGCTTAGCAGCAAGAATGTTGCTATGTATAAAATTACAGATAATTTGTATTTTAAAGTGTTTGAGAATAAAAGACAGTGTGAATATCATCTTGTGAAAATAAAATTAAATGCGGAACAATTACTATCAGATTTATACCTTCCACAGCTACATTTCAAAGATTGCATAAGTGTTTTAGGAGATTCCTTTTTTCTTTTCTAGAATAATCATTTTTATCAACCAATCTATTAAACCAGTAATATATAGTTGCTTTCTTAAATTTCTGTTTTGTCACTGCCATGGAAAAGCAGATATAAGAACTTAGAAGTTCGTTTTTAATTGATATATTATTGTATCTTCTTTCTAACGATTTCATGCTTATAACTTTTAATTTAATTATTTTCTTTTTGATTTTGTTTATTATCCGGACTACAAATCGTTTTAATCAGATTTACTAATTTGATCCCTTTTTCACAAGCTTCTTCTTTGGAAATTTCCTCGCCAAATCGGTTTTTCCATAGAAGCTGAAAAGATGTTACTTGTTTATTTGACAACATTTTAATTAGAACTAAAGATTTGATTTTTTAATCGTTTCAATTGATTAAAATAAGTTTGAGCATCCACCGATGACTTGAAATTCCAATAATTTTTTATTGCATTATCTATGTCATCATCTCGCTTCAAAATAAATAGAACTTTACTTTTTAATGTTTTATCCAAATCTATCAATTCAAATTTCTTGGATAATAAAAAAGCAACAAGTCCAATATCATGACTAGAAAAAAATTGTTGCGCGTTTTTCTTTTGAGATTGTTTTTTCATAATTTTTATTTGATTAATTGTAATTTTGTTTGCAAATAAAAAAGCCAAAGTTTTTATACTTTGACTTTACTTTAGTTCGTAAAAGAAATACACGGAATGAACATAGCTTTATTCTGCTCTAATGTGCATTGAATGTGATTAAGTAATCAATCTATAACCGTGCCCTTTTATATTTTTAATACAGTCTTTATTTTTTGCTTTTTTCTTGGGTAAAATTCCTAAAGTTTTTTTGATGTTTCTTATTACAAAAGTAAGGTTTCTTTTCATTGTTTTAGACGAATTCTTTCCGAGCAAATCTTCATATGTGGCAATATGATTTTCTAATGTAGAAATTTTTAGCAGAACTTTAAATTCCTCACTTGTTGGATTAAGTTCGCTTTCAATGTTATTCAATTTTACTACGCCATTTTTATTGTTTATAAACAGAAAACCAAATTTAGTTTTGATTTTGATGTCCCCATTTTTACTTTTGGTTTTTTCACTTTCAATTCTCTCCGAGTCTTTAGTTTTACTATTTTTTTTCAACTCTTCCCTAATAACTTGCTCTATTTGCCAAAGCAAATCAAGACCTGTTGCTCCACTATATTGTAACACCAACGCACTTTTTAAATTGTCTTTCGAAACACCATAAAGACGACCTTCAGAATTTAACCAGTCCTCTTGAGCCTTTTTTTTATTTTCAATTTCCTCAATTTCAAAAAAGTTCAGATCTTCATTGTTTTCTTTTAAATATTCTTCTAAACAATGATAATATTCTTTATTAATAATTTTTATTGTTTCGTCCCCACTTATTTTATTAAGTGCTGTGGTCATCGTTAAACTTTCTTCATAACTAAACCCGCTCTTTTTTAGAGTTTTGAGTGGTATTGTTATTGTCAGTAACAATCTATTAATACCTTCAAGTTCTACCTGATTTTTAATAAGTTTTATAAACTTATTGATTCTTTGTAAATTTTCTTCAGAATATTTAGACGGATCAAATTTTATCTTTACCATAATAATTCAATTTTAATTTTCATTGTAATTTTCTTCATTCTAACTTATTTTTAGCTATTCATCAAGGTTTGCGTCTTGCTTAATTAAACTTGATTTTTATTCAAACCTATGCTAAATTACAAATGACAATTAGATGCCTAACCCTCGTAATTTTTTACGAGGTATGGTACACAAAATCCTATCCTACGAAAATGGTCTTCTGACCAGTACTTGTAGGATAGGTCTATACTCGAAAGGGTATAGCGATAACACCGAAAGGGGTTATCGGCTGGCGGAAGACTTTTTTTGGTATCTGAATAAATTATAATAACAAATATGAAAAATCGATTTAAAAAAAATAACAAACAAAATAGAGAAAATACTATCACAGAAAGCGAGGTGAAAATATGATATACGAACTTTTAGACTTAATGGCGTGGATATTTGTCATCGTGGTAGTGGGAGGGATAATATTAACAGCCCTAGGGTTGATTTTGGAGAAATTAAGAGACTGGAAATTAGGAGACTGGATATGGGCGATAATCTTCGCACTGATGATCCTCTATTCGCTAACGGAATAATTAAAATTTAAAATAAATCTATAAACAAAAACGGTTTAACTTTCATTGGCATCTTTCTGCTTTTCGCAGGACTATCCAATTTAATACAGCCTAACTTTGGCTTCTCGGATACCGAAGGATCCGAAGCTAGAGGCTATAATGCTGTAATATTATTAATATACATACTTGGTCCGATTTTTCTTTACAAGGGCATTAAAAAATAATTTATCATTAGCTTAGTATTAAAATAATTATTTTATGCATTTGAAAAAATTAACTAAAGAGAAAAAACTGATAGAAGAAAAAAGAGAAAGATTAAAGAGAGAAATGTTTTTATTGCTCCTAAGACAGGAACAGATAAAAGAAAATCTGATCAGGAAGATCGCAAAAAAACCAAAAGCATAGAAAGAATTAAAAGCTTTTTTAACCCCTTTTTTAGGTGTCCGAAAATTTCTCGTTCTGTTTAGTAAATTTAGAAAATGCAAACTCCAAGCGGAAAATAATTCGTCATTTTCGCATTTTTAATTCCCTTACGCCTTTATTATGTAATTTTCGTAATTCTTTGTCTTGAATATTGGCATTTGCTAAAGTATTATAAATCTCATCGCGTTCAGCGTCGGTAAATACCTGAACTTTATAATTTTCAATTTTTCTTACAATATCGCGCGCATAACCAACTGAATCTGTTCCTGAAATTTTCAACTTTCCGGCATTTGGAAATATGATAAAAGACAGTATTTGCGCTTTTGGATATTTAGATTTTACAAATTCCTCAATTGCTTTTATGTGAGCATAGTTTTGTCGCAATGGATTGTAAAATCTTTCTTTGTATTTATATATAACTTGTGTCCAATATTTATCGTTTGCGTTTCCAAAAATCCATCCTTTGTATGATTTCGTTTCAATGCAAAATATGCCATAATTTGAAACAACAACATGATCAAGCTGAGTCATATTTAAATTGCCGTTGGAAGGCAATAACAAATCATCTAAAACTTTGTAATGAGCCAGATCAAGATTGAATAATTTTCTTGAAACAAATTTTTCTCCAATTAGTCCTTTTAAATATGGGAGTTTTATTTTGATGATTGCCATAATTATTAGCGTAACTGCCATCACAATCCATACTTGCCACAAAGAAAGAAACATGGTTAATAGTCCCTTATTTGTTTCATCTGCCATACTATTCCAATCCATAGTTTTTATTTATAATTAATTACTCTACATCTAAATATACGGGAGCGGATTTGCAATCCGTTTCTTTTTGTTTTGAAGAATGGAAACGGTTTTTGTGTTTTTTAAACTTTGAGAACTGACTACAAACCAGTTTTTGCATGAAAGATATTAAAACCATTTTTTTGTTTTTTCTTTTATACACTTTTCAAATAATTTTTTTCTCATTTTTTGTTTTATTTTAACAAAATCCATCTTTGGAATACTCTTTTTTATATTTTCTGGTATATAATCTTTTTCAAATATCATTGAAATAAATATATAAATGATTGCTATAAAAATAAAATATACAAAATAAATTATCCCTTCAATTTTTACATAAAATTCAACAAAAGAATTTATAAAAATTAGTAAACAGATAAAAAATATAAAACAACCATACACTTTAATATTTGTAACAAATTTACTATGCTCGTCATAACTTTTTTCTATATATTTTGTATCTTTTTCTCCTTCTTTAATTTTTGTATCTTTTTTCTGTAATTCTTTATCTTGCCTTTCAATCTCTTTTTCTAAAAGTTCAATTTTATTATTTTTATTTTTGATTTCTTTTTCTGCAGCTTTATCGGCTCTTTTTTTTATCTTAGTAATTTCATCAATGTTAAAAACTTTTTCTTTTTTTATTTTTCCGCTTTGAATTCCGAAAAGGTTATTCTTTATTTCCTCACTAGAAATAAGCTCTCCTATTTCATCTTGTGTGATGCTTTCTTTTTCTTTTGCATCTTGTAAAAAATCAATAAACTCATCCCATAAATAATGATCTATTAATAATTTTTGTTTACATCCAGCAATAATATTATCAATTGGTAAATTAGACTTCATATCTGGCTTCATTAACCATAACAAATTAACAAAAAAATCTTTTAGTATAATTTCTGTAATAGTTGTAGCATTTTCTTTGTGTCCCCATTCATTAAAATTATAATTAAAAAGTTTTCTATCGGCAGTAAGAAAAATTGTTACTGATTCTTTAATTGAATATTTTAAATCACCTCTTATTTTTTCTATTATCTCGCATGCTTTAATATCATGTTTTATTGATTTATCTTTTCTTTCCTCTATCTCTTTTATTATCTCTTTATCAATCCTTCTGTAAGAATCTAATTTATCTATTTCATTCTCATTTATTTTTGTAAAATTATATTTTTCATAATCACAATCAACAGTAATCCCTAACTTATTTAATTCCTCATCTATATTATTAATAAACTTAATAACACTAGTTTTTTTATATCCTTTTTCTCTTAATTCAGAATAAATCGTATCTATCGGAATATTAGATGCGTAGTTATCGGGTTGATAATTTCTTAAGACTGAAATAATTTGATCTTTTGTAAATGAAAATATTTTTAAATTGAACTTAGATTCTTCCATTAGTTCTAACAATTCCTGCGAGGATTTATTAGAAGCTTCGTCGTGTAATCCCAATAAGCTAAAAACAATATTGGTATCCAAATAAACACTTAATTCGTTAAAATTCTTAGAAATTTCATTTAAGTTATTTTTCTTTAATACGGAACTGATAATATTTCCATAAACAAGACTTTTGAGTATTTCATAGTTTTGCGGATCTTCATCTTGAACATGAATAAAATATTTGATAATATATTCTTTAAGCGTACTGTTATCGGCATTGTTGTCAACATTTCCTTGTAAAATTAAACTAGCATCATCTATATTTTTTTTCATAAACAATCTAAGTTCTTTTTCTATTTCTTCAATATTATAATTTCTATCATATTGTTCCTTGATAAACTTTTTTATATTATTTAAAAGGGACTTAGTTTCTCTTTTAGATTCTAAAATTTTTTCGCTTATTTTTCTTATTTGTTCTTTTCCAGCTAAAGTTATATTTATCGCATTGTGATTTTTGTAATCAATATAGTTTCTCTTTTGTAGTCTTTTCACTAATGTTTTTGTTACATCTATTGGAATATCTAAATCAAATTCATCTAATACACCTTTTTTTATGTTTTCAACTGAAATTGACTTTTCTGTTATTACTTGTAAAACAAAATAAGAAAAAGATTCAAAAAAATCATTTTCTTTCTCATAAAAAGCTTTTACAGCTATTAAATTAACAATCTTGATATTCATAATTTAATTATTTTCAATTATTTTAATCTCCTCTTCTGTTAAATAATAAAGTTTATAAACCATCTCATCAATCTCCCCCTCCAACTTCCCCGTGTCCGCGCTGGGATTGTCTTTTTTACTACTCTTCAAAATAATGAGGGCTTTTCATTAAATAGAAATTTTTCACCTTCTCGTTCCTTGAAATTAAATCACAAAGCATTTGGATAATATTCATATTAACCAAGAATCCTATCATGTAAAAAGTCCATAATTCTTTTTTATACCCAATTGAATTCTTTTTTGCTTTCCATATATTATTATGCAGGGTTCCAATAGAAAGATTAGCATTAAAATTAGTATGTCCAAAGTTGCACACATCAGCATAAGTTGATGTAAAAATATTCTCATCATTTTTAATTTTTTCTTGTTCCTCCTTATACTTGCCATAACAAGTCACATCCTTAAAAACCAAATCAAGTTTTTCAAACATCGTCATTATATTAATGGCTTTTACATTACCAGCGGGATAACTTCCTGCCTCACGATTACCGAGGTGGAGTATATTTATTTTAGAAATTATTTTTTTATAATTTTCATTATTATAAATGAGATGCGTTACATATCCCAAAATAGCAGAAATTTCCAAAAATGACTTTAGTGTTGCATAGTATGTAGGAAAATTATTACTATTTAATGCAAGTACCATTCCCTCTTTTAACATAAGAGACCTAAGAAGAGTTTCGCTTTGTAATATCTGTAATCGTGATTGAAATGCTTTTTCAATCGGTTCGGTATAATCAGTCATTGTTATATCTGTATAAATATAATCCTTAATTGAATCCCTAAATCCATCTATACAATCAAAATCATCTTTAGAGTTTATCTTATTTTTAATATTTTCATGTAATTCATACCTATTAATTTTTGTATTTTTGTACATAAATTCAATTTAACTATTTTCCACAATTCCAATCTCCTTTTCTTCCAATCCATACAACTCATAAATCATCTCATCAATCCCCCCCCAACTCCCTCGTGTCCGCTATTTCAATAACTGTTTAGTAAAAATTTCTTCAAAATCATGTTCCTTGTTTTTGTTAAATAATGGCAACCCGATCAATTTATAATCCTTGCTTTCTGCTTTTAACAAATTGCCATCGCCATACTTATCAGTAATCTGCTGTAAAAATTCCTCTTTCCATCCCTCTTTGCTTTCTTTAAATCCGCCTTCTCTATCCATAAACTGACCGCCCTTTGGCTCAATAAAAATTTGATAGTATAAATTTTTCTTTTTGCCTTTCAAAAACAGCAAAAAATCCGGATTAAATCCTCTCCCTTTTTCAAAATCATAAATTTTATACACTTCCTCATTTCGGAGTAAATAAACCTCGTCGTATTTTTCATTCAAATTCCCAATTCTATCTTTCAAAAATTCAAATAACCCAATTTCTTCGCTTGTGCCAACAAAACCATCCAACACATACCATTTGTTTTTTAATATTTCGTTTTCAAGATTCTTATCATATTTTTTCGTGTTTATATTTTTTTCTTTCGGCTCTCCAAGTAATTCTTCAAATGTCATGGCTTTAAATTGAGTTCCCTTATACGGATTTGCGATTTTTTTAAGCTTCCTTGCAAATTCATCAAAAAATTCCAGCAATAAATCCAGCTTTTCTTCATTGCTAATATCATTAAAATTATTTTTTGAGGTGATTATATTGATCTTGAAATTGCCAATAAAATTATCCGCAAGCTCGTTAATGCTATTTATATTTAATTCATTCTGTAAATTATCAAAACGCAAAAGCGATAAATCTTTTGTCGCTTTTTTATTAATTGCCTTTGCAATGATATGTTTTTCAAAATCTTTAAATTTTTTACTTATCGTTCTACTGTCTTTTTTCAAGCTTTCCACAAGAGTTTCATCTTCTTCTTTATCTAAAATAATTTGCTGTTCTTTTATCGCAAACTCTTTCATTTTATATTCAAAAACAAATTCCTTTTCCAATTCGGCTAAAGTCCTTTTTCTTTTTTCTGGATTATCAATTTGTTCGTTTTTCCAAACTTTTATTTCTTTGAAAAAATCAGTTCTCTTAAATTCATCTTTAAGCGCAAATTTTTTTATCTCGCGATTGTCTTGAATAAATCCTTGATTTTTAAGTTCTCTCTTTAATTCGTCAAGATAGCGATGATCGTCATCGCTATGATAATAAAATTCTTCTAGCACTCTAAGCGGATTTTGCAATTCCTCATCAAATTTTCTTTTATTTTTTTCATGTTCGTTATAGGCAAAAGGGAAATACCGCACACCTCGTCCGATTAGCTGTATTTCCTGAACCGTTGTTTGTCCAGCGACTCTACTGCCCGTTTTATGGCTTTCATCTCTGCCTTTATATAGACGAACGATATCGAAAAGATTTAAAACATCCCACCCTTCAGTCAATCTTTTCACAGTGAAAATTGCGCGAATATGATTATTTTTGTCTTCTAAACTGTTAAGTAATTGTTCCTGCTCATCCGTTGTTCTTTCTTTGGTAGTCGCTTTATTATCCTTCGAATTTGTGATAATGCAATTTCTTTCGGCAAATTCGTCTTTGATATATTTCACAATTTCACGAATACTGATCTTTTCTTCTTCGATAAATTTTACCATTTGTCGTACTCGGCTTTTGCCTTGCTCATATACCTTGTTTGAATTTGTATCATCCTGTTTTATGCTATTTTCAATATCCTTTAAAAAATTAAGGTCAGCAGATTTTAAATTGCTAATGACAGTTAAGAATTCTTCATAATCCTTTTTTGATTCTTCAATAAGCTTGCTTCTAAAAAGTATTACCGGTTTGAAATTGGCAATGTTATTCTTGAGAGCAATTTGGTGGCGATACCAATTAAAAAGCAAGGCGAGCAGAATTTTTTCTTTCTTTTTTAGCGAAGTGGAAACTAAATTTATTTCTTTGGTATAGCCGGCTTTTAGAAAATCTACAAGTTCAAATTTATAAATTGTTTTCGTGCGATATTTTTCTATAACAGTTTCTATTCTAGGAATTGTAGCCGTGAATTCTAATAGAACATTTTTATTTTCACTATCTTGTTTATTTTTCCCCCTCTTGAGAATTTTATTTATGATTGTATTTTCCCAGCTTCTTTCTACATCTTCGGCGCTGGCGTTTTCTTTTAATTCGGTGTCTATATTAAGTTTTTCTTGTCCGTTCTTTTTCTTTTTCGTTGAAGCGTTAAAATTATGCGCTTCATCGCCGATCATTACTAAGTCCTTTTTCTGTAAATCCTCAAGCGTAACCGAATTTTCTTTTGCCAAATAAACCGCGTTGTGGAGTTTATGGATTGAAGTAAATTTAATTTGTATATCGTCTGTGTCGTCAAAAGTTTCTACTTTGCGGATATTAATAATTTTGTCTTCAATTGTAATATTTTGGCGAAAAAGATATTTGGTGTGATTTTTATTGATAAAATTATTTTCAGTTTTATCAATAATATTATTTTGATTGACAAAGAAAATAAAATGCTTGTAGCCCTTTTTGTAATAATACAAAATCAAAGCCGCCATCAGTATAGTTTTGCCAGTGCCGGTGGCCATATTAAACATTAGATGCGTTGGCTCAAAATTATTTTCTTTTTCCTTAATCTTTTCTTGAGTCAAAAAATTTTCCAGCGCTTCTTTTTGCCACCGCCACAAATTATGCCGGATATTTTCCGCGATAAAGGCGGGAATTTCTGGCTTGCTGATTCCATAATCAAAAGCTTTTTCCTTAACTATGCCGGATAAATCTTTATTTGAATCATACATATTATTTGGAATTATAAAATTCTTCGCTTAAAGCAATATCCTCTTTTGTAAGTTTATATTTTTTGTCCGCTCGTTCGCTGAAATTCACATACATTTGATTCATATCAAGCATTTCAACGAAAAGTTTTTTCTGCTTATTTAAACTAAGATTTTTAAACCCCTCCTCTTTAATTGTCTTTTCCTTAAATTCTTTTGTCTTGACATTGTAATTTAGAAAATATTTTTCATAGAGTTCATTAAAAAGTTTTTCCAATTCGCTTAAACTTTTTGCTTTCAATATTTTTTCTTTTGCTTCTTCGTTCCATTTTGCAAGTTCAAGATAAACAAAATCGCCTCCACCTTTCCAATTAACGATTTTTGAAATTCCAGACTGATCATCGCCAATAACCTCTTTTAATCTTGATTCTGGATTGTTTCCCTCGTAATCAAGCTGCTCGACGCCAATATATTGAATATTTAATTTATGAGCAACAGCACATGTTGTTCCACTTCCTGAAAAAAAATCGAGTACAATGTCATTCTTTTTAGCTCCAGCAACTTCAATTATTTGCTTAATAAGTTTTTCTGGCTTCTTCCCGTTCTTTAATTTAACACCCCCTTCACGAGCGATTCCCGCCCAAGAGATATGGTTCCAATAATTTGTTAATAATTCCGTAACTTTTAATTCTCCGTCAATTTCCTTTATTTTGCTTGAATAAAAAGCAAGTGCACCACCATTTATTAAATATGCATATGATCCATCTCGTTTTTTATATAGAATTATCTCGTTACGATCCTTTCTTGATTTTTCTTGCAATTCTCTAACTTTTTCTGAGGGTTTATGTAAATCTCGTATACTTACAACATTTTTTGCATGAGAAAAAGCAAACTCAGAAATTAATCTTAACAAAACTAAATCAGAAACAGCTCCAAATTTTTTCTTTAGCTCTTTCTCGTTTTTGTAGCCATTTTCTTTTAAAACTTTATCTTTTAGAGATAACAGTTTCCAATTTTTTATATTTCCTTTGTTTTCTAAATATAAATTGTAATTTTTATGATATCCAGTTTCAATATAATTTTTATGAAATCCAAAATTGCTTTTGCTTTTTGTATAGAATAGAATGAATTCCGTCACATCAATTGGACCGGGATTGACTGCTTTAAATCCTGATGCTGCAGATACCTTTACAGAAATAATTTGAGCTTTATTTTCTGATCCAAATATTTCATCCATAATGGTATTAAGATATGCAATTTCATGATGATCAATCTGCACAAATATGGCACCTTCTTTAGCTAACAATTCATGCGCTATTTTTAATCTATTTTTCATAAAAGTCAGCCATGTTGAATGATTGAAATTATCATTATAACCAAAATCATCTTTACCAATATTATACGGCGGATCAATATAAATCAGTTTTACTTTTCCGGCAAATTGCCCTTTTAAACTATGGAGGGCAAGCAGATTATTACCTTTGATAATCAAATTTTCTTTTATTGTGCCATCTTTATCTCTTTTAAGCTCCTTTACTTTCTCCCCGCCCTTAACAGTATATCTTTTCCAATTAACCAACGCCTTAGAATCATAAAGCCGGTCAATTTCATCTTTCGCCAAAACTTCATTAAAAAATATCTCATTTCTTTTTTGATCTTCCTTCGTCATCCCGCCTTCCAAAACACAATCCTTAAAAGGCCAATCCAAAACCACCTCATTTCGCTCGCTTAATAATTTATTCCCGACCCGCAAGCCGATCTTGTTTTGATATTGCGTATAAGAATTATCCAGCTTGTTTTCATCAATAAAAAATTTCAAATCATTTTGCTTCAAAACAAAAATATCTTTAACTTTAATAAAAAACTTTTCTTTCATTTCTTTGTCGCCGAAGAGTAACTCAATAATTTTCTCATCCAACTTATCAATCAAATCTTTCAAAAGAGTTTCGTTAAGCTTCTTTGTTTTCTCATCCCAAAGCCGATTATCTTTTTTAAGAATTTTATAAAACTTGTTTTTAAATTTGTTTTTCATGGTATATTTTTATTTTTTAAACTATGTCTTTACCCTATCTAAAAATTTTTCAAATTCTTTTTTCTCAATTCTAAACTCTTTGCCTATTTTATAAGCTGTAATTTTTCCAGCCTTAATATAGCGGTAAATCGTCATTATATTTACCTTTAACAGATCTGCTACTTCCTGAGCTGTCATAAATTCTTTATTTGTCATATCAAATTTTATTTGTTATATACTTTAAAAATTCTTTTTACTTCACTTATCCAAAATTTCTCTTTTTTATTTTCATCTATATCGGGACTAATCCTTCCTAATTCAATTGCAAACTCAAAAAAACCATCTGCAGGTTTATTGGCTACTTTTAATGTAACCAAGGATGACAGCATGGTTTTATTTTTATTTATAGAAATCTTATTCACCTCTGCGAGTATATGCGCGCCTCTATTCCGATCGTCTGGATTTTCCCTATCAAGTCCTATTTGTTCATATAATTTCTGATAATAAATTTGTTTCTGATTTTTTGCGCATTCTTCTAAGATAAGAAATGTTTGCTTAATTCTCTTATCCATAATTTTTATTGAATTTAGTTATGTCTTTATTATACTTTACATTTCTTTACGAAGCAAGATTGGTATTTTATTGATATAGTGAGTAGCGATAGAGTATAAAACTATCATCATTTCAACTCCGGAAGATAAACAAATTTATCCGTTTTTGTAAACACAATTTTGATATTCTCCACTATATCCACCCAGTCGAAACATTCACTTATTTTTTGCCTAAAATCAAAATTTATGATATTTTGAAATTATAAATCACAATATTTTTTTGTAATTACTATGAATCTTCAACAAAAGAAAACTATTATCAACTATACAAAACAAATCATATACAGAACTAAAAAAATTCTTAAAAAATTGTCTAAATTTATTATTTGGATAATATGGGATTTTTCTGGTATTCGTTTTGTTTGGCAAAAAATTAGACCACCAATTGATAAAGCTACAAATAAAAGACAACCTGCGACTTTTCTTTTATGGATAGTGAGTATTTATCTTGTTTTATTTGGTATAACTTCCCAAATATATGAAAACAGAGTTGATATAATTGAAAATAGAACCGGTGCAATTCTTGTTCAACTATTCGCTCCTGTAGATACATTTCAATTTAAAAATGCTTTAAGTAGAATTTCAACAGTGAAAAATATGTCATGTCCAGTTAAACCAAATATATTTAAACCTCAATCTATTTTTAATTCTTTATTTAAAAATGGCAGACATGAAGAAACAGTTGCTTTACTAGAAGAAGCTACTATGAATTTCAAGGGTAACTTTAATAATGTAAATTTAAGTGGAGCTGATTTTCGAAATGTTTATCTTGAGAATGCTGATTTTCAAGATTCTAATCTTGAATATGCTGATTTTCAAGATGCTAATCTTAAACATGCTGATTTTCGAAATGCTAATCTTTCTAGTGCTAATTTTCAAGATACTGACGATACTGACGATAATAATCTTCAATATGCTATTTTTCAAGGTGCTAACCTTTCTAATGCTAACTTTCAAGATGCTGACCTTTTTGATGCCGATTTTCAAAATGCATTTTGTAAAAACACAAATTTTAAAATTGAACAACTTTCAAAAGTAAAAACCTTATATAATACTGAGTTAGATCCAGAACTTATGAAACAAATGAAAAAAAAATATCCTCATCTTTTTGAAAAACCTACAGAAATTAACAGCAATAAAGTAAGTGAAAAAACAAAATTATAAATTTGTTTTTATATGTAAAAATGGTTTTCATTAAATTAATTAAATCAACTTAAGGCAAGTTTTCTATCAAGTCCCATCAGTTCTCCCTTAATTCTATCCCACTCTACAGTTCTGAACGCGTCCACTATTGGACCCTGACCTAAAATAACCGTTTATATTAGCGGTTATTTTTATATTTCTACCCACTACCTAAAAAGTTTTGGGGTATTGGGCTTAATACTTTTTACGGTACAAACCATTTCGGGTATTTCGTAATTCAAAGAAATTTACTATTATCCCTTTTAATTTATGCAACCAAATAAAAAAGGAGCTAAAAAAAATAAAGCTCCCGGCTTTCTAAATCTTTGAATCAAACTTGATGTTTGATTTTTTGGTTCTTGTTTTGGTTTTCCTAAAATTGTTCCTCCTCATAAATAACTGCTAAATCATTATTCGTCTCGTTCGTCTCGTCAATGACATTCTGAAAATCAGCAAACACTCTGATTTCGTCTCCCGTTTTAATATCTGGAGAAAGAGAGAGCCAAGTGTCTCTTATTGCGCCAGATCCTATGTAGTCTATTTGCGCGGTGCTTTCATAAAGACCGTTAACCTCCAATTTTAAGAGGATTATTTCCGCGCCTACTTCTCCAATATTTTGCACAACGACGAAAGCCTTGTTATATTCACCAACAACTTCGATTTCCGTAACAATCAAATCCGGCTTTAACTCTGGAGTGTCTATTATCAGTGTCGGACCGGCATAAATGATCGTCAGATCATTGTTTGTTTCGTCTTCTTCATCAATAGCATTTCTGAAATCAGCAAACATTCTAATCTCGTCTCCAGTTTCAATGTCATAGGAAACAGGGAAACAAACCTCTATTACCGCACCGGGTTTCATATAGTTTATCTGCGTGGCAAGCTCATAACAGCCGTTGATTTCCAACAATACAAGAACATACTCTGCTCCCGCGTCCCCAATATTCTGTACGGAGACAAGAATCTCCTCCTCATCTTCATCAACAACATAAGCAACCTGCATCTCCGTAACAGCTAAATCCGGCTTTGGTTCTGGTGTTGGCTCAGGTGTTGGAGTTAGCTCTGGTGTCGGTGTAAGTGTCGGGTCCGGTGTAGGAGTCGGAGTTGGATTTGGTGTTGGTTCCAGCGTAGGTGTCGGACTTGGCGTTGGATTTGGTTCCGGAATTGGAGTCGGCGTCGGAGTTATTGTTGGGTTTGGCGTCGGCTCGGGTGTCGGTGTGGATGTCGGTTCTACAGTCGGCTCAGGTGTCGGCATCGGTGTTGCTGTCGGACTTGGCGTTGCTGTAGGCGTTGGCGTTGGTGGATTTGATGTCGGTGTCGGCGTTGGCGTTGATGTCGGTGTCGGATCAACAATAACAGGTTGCGGTTCATTGATAATAAAAGCGTTCGCTTCCTCTTTATCATCATACCAAACTCCTGTATTATGATTCAGAATAACCCAGTGAGCATCGTAATATCCCGCATCTGCAGATAGTGGTAGATTAAAGTATCTCACAAAGTATTGTGAATCTACAGACGAACATCCTACGCATGTTCCAGATTCAAGAGTGACTACTTTATCACTACTCCAATCGTCAATCCAATTGGTACACATATTTGCTGGTTTAATCTGCGCTCCCAAACGAACATCTTCAATCTTGTTGGCAAATGGATTACTGATCCAATATTTAAAAGTAAGCGTATCACTTTCTTCATAAATAAAGTAATCGAGATCTTGATTAATAATCATTGGCTTTTTATCGGTCTTGACTATTTTTATATAATCAAATCCAACCGTGTCCACTCCTGAAGATCTTCCACTTTCCGCTGGGTCTATCCTAATTCCAGTGATTGTTCCTTTCCACAAATTATGATTTCCCATATAGATTGTGTAAGGTTTCCAAGCGCCGCAATTGTCAACCTTGAATTCAACTATCTTGCTCTCGCTATAGCTCGGAGAACTTTCTGTCGTAAAGTAAATCCTCGCATTCCCATCTGGACAATTACTTGCCATGTTTATTTCTATGGCGTTGTAATTGTTGGCGTTGAGCAAGAGATTATCAATCTGTGTCCATGGATCATTCTCTTTCGGATCAATTCTGTATCTTCCATCTGGTGCTACAGAAGAAGATACAACGGTGCTGGCAGAAGCTTCCCATCCTTGAGTATATGTGGGAATATTGAAATCCCAGTGATCTGTTGTGCCTAATCTGTAGAAATGCACACCGAGATCATGTATGGAATCAGTAGCAAGACTGTACGGAGTCCGATCGCCTATTCTAACAATACTATCAGAAACAATATTGTAATTTGAGTCTACCACCTTAAAACTTTTGTCTCCATAATTCTCAAGAACTATCATTGTATGCATTCCGTCATAAAATCCCTCTAAATCAGTATTATGGGAAACTTGAATAATATCTCCCCACATAGCCTGATTCATTTGGATTTCTGTGCCAGCGTCTAAGTAACATTGTGTGTAATCATTTCCAAGATTTCCTCCTGCCTCATTAACCACTTTCTGGACG
>DAOWDU010000031.1 GCA_030638825.1 bacterium
AAGAATATATTGTAATTCATATCGCCGACCATGAACACTGCGCTGATCGGGAACTTTACT
This sequence comes from bacterium, assembly GCA_030638825.1. Taxonomy (GTDB): domain Bacteria; phylum Patescibacteriota; class Minisyncoccia; order JAHIHE01; family JAGLIN01; genus JAGLIN01. The sequence goes on from DAOWDU010000031.1 coordinate 61, forward strand.
AAAAATTGATAGTAGCATATTTTTAATGTTAGCTTATTATAGCTTTATTATACTACTCTTTAGATAAATGAACAACCCTGAGATGAAGGCACTGCAATGTTGGAAATTATTCATGATATGGTTCCTGACGCTGATCTTTATTTTCATGATCTTGGAGGCAATACAATAGCTTTTAATTCCGCCATTGATAGTTTGGTTACTGCTGGCGTTGATGTTATTGTTGATGATATAGGTTGGATTGGTGAGCCATTTTTTGAAGACGGAATAGTGGCTTCGCATGTTGAAGATGTTTTGGCAAATAATGATATTATTTACATTTCTTCTGCTGGTAATCATGCAGAGCAACATTATCAAGGAGATTATTATAATGATGGTTATGATTTTCATGATTTTAGTAGAGGATCTAACGATTATTTATATTTGGATATTCCTAATAATGGCGAAGTAACTGTTATTTTACAATGGAATGATGAGTTTGGATATTCTGGAAATGACTATGACTTGCTTTTGTTTAATACAAATGATTGGAGTTTACTATCTGGCAGTGGAGATGAGCAAAATGGTACGGGTAATCCAATAGAAGGATTTTCTTATACAAATAATACAGGCGTTTCTGTTACCGCCGAGATTGATGTCAGTAATTATAATGGGTTGGCGGCAACAAAAATATTAGAAGTATTTATTTATCCGAAGAATGGCACTTCAATTTTTCCAAACAATATAACTCCTGTAGATTCCATTTTTGGACATTCTGCAGTACCAGAAGTAATTGCCGTAGGAGCGATTGCCGCTGATGATTCTGGAAATGATACTATAGAGCCATTTTCTTCGCAGGGTCCGGTAACCATAATTGGAGAAACTCAAAGGGCAAAGCCAGATGTAACTGGTATTGATAAAGTTAGCGTAACTGGTGCGGGCGGATTTTATACTCCCTTTTCTGGCACAAGCGCCGCCGCTCCGCATATTGCCGCTATCGCCACGCAATTGTGGGGACAATATCCTTCCGCTACAAGCGATCAAATTAAGGAACATTTATTGAACACAGCGGTGGATTTAGGCGCGACTGATTTTGATAATGTTTTTGGTTATGGGCGAGCGGATGCTTTGCTTGCTTTTGAAGCAGGTCCAACTATTAGCGCAACATTTGATGATGGCGATGGTTTTATTAATGATACAGATTTGGAAGCGTTTTACGGTGTAAATATTGATGTTATGACAACCAATGTTGAAAATGGACAGAATGTCAGTTGTGATATTGTTTCAAGCGGTGGTGAATCTGAATCTTATGGTCCTGTTGTTGGAACAATAATGTCAAATGTGGCAACAATTGCCTCGGGAGAATTGACAATGTTAAACGACGGCACTCTTACGGTTAGCTGTTCTGTAACTAATCTTGCTGGAATTTCCGCTATTGAAACATCGGATACTTCAATTAAGGATACAATTTTACCTGTCGCCACTCTTTCAAATACGCCATCCAATCCAACTGATCAGACAACAACTGATATTATTGTTGGTAATGCCGTTGATACCGAAACAGTAACACATTATAAATACAGCATAAATGGAGGAGATTATGGAGATGAAACTCTTGTAAACGAAAATATTCAATTATCAGATTTAGCAGATGGAGAATATACTCTTTTTGTGATAGGCAAAGATGAAGCGGGGAATTGGCAAACCCAAGTAGATCCAACTTCACATACCTGGACAATAAATACTGTTCCAGAAGATATAACTCCTCCAGTAATTGCTTTGTCTGGTATTAATCCAGTTGAACTTTTTGTAGGCGATGATTATATAGAATATGGAGCTACTGCTGAAGATAATATTGACGGAGATATTTCGGGAGATATAGTAATTGATGATGGTGATGTTAATACAAGTGAAATCGGTGAATATGTTGTGACTTACAATATTTCTGATGAAGCAGGCAATCCAGCGGACGAGGTAACAAGAACAGTTAATGTTAATGCTGTAATGATAGAAAGCATAGAAATTACAAATCCGGCAACAAAATTAGTTTATACAGTCGGAGATAGTTTAGATATTACTGATTTAGAAATAACTGGAACTTACAACAATGGTACTACACAAATTGAAACAATCACAACAGCAAATATAACTGGATTTGATAGTTCAGCGCCTGTGGACGATCAAATCTTAACAGTCACGGTTGATGAAAAAACAACAACATACACAGTTGATATTATTCCAGTTCCTGATACAACCCCGCCAATTATAACTGAAGAAGTTCCAATTCCAACGCTGACTAATAATGACACTCCTGATTATACATTTATTTCGGATGAAGCGGGTTCAATTACTTATAGTGGCGGATGTTCAAGCGATGATATAATGGCAAATGAGGGCAATAATACAATTACATTTAATGCGTTAGCTGACGGATTATATAATAACTGCGAAATTGTGGTAACTGACGCAAGCGATAATCCTAGCAATCCCTTAGAAGTTTCCAGTTTCACCATTGACACAGCCGATCCAGCAGCGGAAGAAACAACACCAGTAACAACTCCAACCAGCGACACAACGCCAGATGTGGGAATTACGGTTGAAAGCGGAGCAAGTTGGGAAATAAAAAACGGAGAAACTGTTTTAGATACAGGAGTTGGAACAGGAACGGAGCAAGTTATTACTCTGCCTGATTTAGGAGAAGGAACATATAATTTAATTTTAGTGGCGACTGATGAAGCAGAAAATACAACAACGATAAATTTATCAGAATTTGAAATTGATTTGTCAGTTTCCCCAATCAGCTTATCTACTTTGCCGAATAATCCAACAAACGAAACTACCACCGGCATTACAGTAAGCGGAGATGATATTGTTTTCTATAAATACAATTTAGATAATGCAGGATATGGTGGAGAAATATCTATTGATGTAAATATTGAATTATCTGGATTAGCCGAAGGCGCACATACTATTTTTGTAGAAGGCAGAGACGGAGTAGGAAATTGGTCGGAAGAAATTTCAGAAACATGGACGGTAGATTTAACAGCTCCAGATGTTCCTGTAATAACTAATCCTGCAGAAGTTGTAATCCTAAACACTGATACATATTTCATAACAGGAACAGCGGAAGATAATTCTTTAGTTGAAATTTATAGTGGAACTGAATTAGTCGGAAGCCAGCAATTAGGAATAGGAGAAACCGCTTATTCAATAGAAGTTAATCTTACGCAAAATGCTGATAATAATTTTACGGCAACAGCTACAGATTTAGCGGGAAATGAAAGCGCGAGTGCGATAGTCCCAACCATAATAGAGGATAGTATTGCTCCGGAGGTAGTTATCACTTTGCCGACAGACGGATTAATTACAAACCAAAATCCTATTATGCTAAATTGGACAGTTGACGGAGAAGCGGCAGATCCAGAAGAAGTAACTTTAATAGAAGGAGAAAATGTTTTAACTAAAGAAGCGACTGACGAGGCGGGAAATACTGGTAATGATTCTGTTACAGTGATTTTAGATATAACTAAACCAGTTATTACTTTGACAGGTTCCTATACAATAAATCTTTATATCGGAGATACTTATGAAGAACTTGGAGCAACTGCTGAAGACAATGTATCAGAGGAAATAACAATTGACAGTAGCGTTGTTGATACTGGCGTAGCAGGAACTTATGAAGTAACTTATAATGTTTCAGATGAAGCGGGAAATGAAGCAGATCAGGCGATTAGAACGGTAATTGTGAGCGAAGTGCCAGATACAACTCCTCCAGTAATTACTTTAGAAGGGAACAATCCTGTTAATCTTAATGTAGGTGATACTTATGAAGATGCGGGAGCAACTGCTAGTGATGATCTTGATGGAGATATTACAGAGCATATTATAATTGTAAATCCAGTTGACACTTCAACAATCGGAATTTATACAATTACTTATAATGTTTCAGATGAGGCTGGAAACGAAGCAGACGAAGTAACAAGAACAGTTAATGTTGGCGATGTAACTTCGCCAGACGCAATCACAGATTTAAATATTACCAACATCAGCAATCACACTCTCAAATTAAACTGGACAGTTCCAGAAGATGCAGATAGCTATGATATTAGACATTCAACAGCAGAAATTAATAATGACAATTTTGGTAGCGCTACTCAAATCAGCAGTCCTTCAGCGCCAAATCCAGGAGAGGCAGACACAGGACAAAGCGTGGAAGTAAATCAATTAAGTTCAGGAACGATTTATCATTTTGCGATGAAAGTGTCAGATGAAGTTCCAAATGAATCTGGAATTTCAAATGTTGTTTCAGCGACTACTAAAACTCCTCAAAATACTGGCGGCGGCGGAGGTGGAAGTTACACTCCCCCTTCAAGCCAAACGGCTAATAATGTTCCCTTAAAAATCTCATCCTCTCAAAAAGGAACTCTAAACCAAAACCTAAACAAGAAAAATAAAGTAAAACTAGAAGTTCCAAAAGGCAGTATAAAATCTACAACAACTTTTACGGCGAGCGAGGGAAGTTTAGAAGAGGAAAATATTCCAAAAGATAAGATAGGCGCGTTCTTGTTTAATGGATTAGTTTTTAATGTTGAAGCGGTTGATTCAAGCAACAAAGCAGTGAGAGAATTCTCAGAAGATTTGACGATTACTTTAACTGTTCCAGATCTGCCAGATGATACAACAGATTTAGAACTCTATTATTATGACGATGAAAAAGAAGAATGGATAATAATTACAGATATTGAATTTGGCGATGGCACGATTTCGTTCAAAGTAAATCACCTCACGCAGTTTGCGGTTTTTGCAACGAAGACAGGAGAAGTTAAAGGTGAAACTAATGTAAATATTCTTGACGGCGACATTATCCAATGCAAATCTTCAGAAAACCCATTCGCTGTTTATATTGTTAAAGAAGTCGGCGAGACAAAATATATCAGACATATCGTCAGTTTAGAAATCTTTAACTATTACGGACATCTCAAATGGGAAAATTTGAAACAAGTTGATTCTCTAGATGGCTATTCTCTCTCTAGCTGGGTAAGAGTGAACACCGGACCAAACGGAACAGCTGGACCAACCGACAAAGTTTATGAAATCAATGGCGATCAAACAAAGCACTGGATCAATATGACCGCGGAAGATTTTCTTTCCCACGGTGGATCTGAACTAGCGATTTATAGCGTTAATCAGGGAGAATTGGATTTGTATAAAACGGGGGCGGATGTGATGATGCTGTAAAATATTAAAATTTTAATTCCTGAAATCTAAAAATCTGCCATAACCAAAACAGATTTTAAGAGCGAAATAAAAAACAGCGGTATGCTTTAAAAAAATACTGCTGTTTTTTATTATGAAGAAATTTATTCTCTCAACATCTCTGCCCCTCTCTCTGGAATTACAGAACAAACTTCTATCCCCGTACTAAGCTCAAGACCAGCCCATATATTTGTCTTTGGAAATATTTCAAAATGCCAGTGGTAATGATCATAAGCCTGTCCATTGCAGGGCGCCGTGTGTAAAAATAGATTATAAGCTGGATCATTTAAATTCTTCTTCAATTTTGACAAGCAAAATTTCATCGCTTCCGCTAATTTTATTTTTTGTTCATCCGTAATCCTTTCAAAATATGACAAATGCCTTTTCGGATAAATTCTCATCTCAAAAGGAACTCTAGAAACAAAGGGACAAACAGCGACAAATTCTTCATTTTCAAATATTATTCTTTTACCGCTTTCTTTTTCCCATTCAATCATCACGCAATGCACGCATTCCAAATGAGATTTATAATAATTTTCGCTTCCGCTTAAACTCCTAAAAACATCGGGGTCTATTACAGGCATTGCCATTATCTGACTGTGTGGATGCTTAAGAGAAGCTCCTGCCTCGCATCCGTAATTTTTAAAGATAGAAATATATTTGATATGCCTCTTATTCATTAACGCTAAATACCGATCTTGATAAGCGTCTATTACTTCGGCGACGCGCTCAATTTCCATTTCGGGAATATCTTTCTGGTGATCCTCGGTAACCAAAACTTCGTGATGTCCAACTCCGTCTATTACCTCAAAAGGTCCGTGCTCTCTATTGTTTATATTTTTATAATTCGCGCAAAGCGCTGGAAATTTATTTGGAAAAACTTTTAAGCTCCAATCTTTGTTCTTTTTTAAATATACCAAAAGATCTTTTTCCTGATCCAAAATATTCTCTTTACAAAATGGGCATTTTTTCAAATCTTCTGCGCTTTCTTTTTTTGCTGCTTTTTCCTTCGAAAAATCAGGTCTCTTTTTTCTTTCCGTTGAATAAATAACCCAAGTCCCGCTCACCAAATCTTTTCTAAGCTGAGAAAATATCTTTTCTTTTTTATTGTTACTCATACATTTTATTTAGAAAATAGCTTAACTATATTTTATCACAATGAGCTAAATTTGTCATAGTGAGCAATGTCATCCTGAGTTTATCGAAGGATTGTCGAATTATGATAAATTTAGCGTGTTTGCCACCCTTCGACAAGCTCAGGGTGACAGATTACTTTTTATTAAGATAATCCTGCAAAATAATCCTCGCCGCCTCCTGATCTATAATTTTTTTTATCTGTTCACTTTTCACTCCCGCTTTTCTTAAATTTTCTTCAGCCATTTTGGAGGTAAAAATTTCGTTTATTTCTATAATCGGTATCTCAATATTATCGCTTAGTTTAGCGGAAAATCCTTTTATATTCTGAGTTTGCGCGCTTTCGCCTTTAAATCCAATTGGAATGCCAAGAATTATTTTTGAGATATTTTTTTCTAAAATAATCTTTTTTATTTCTTTTATTAAATTATCCGAAGATTTATTTTTAACTGTCAAAAAACGGCTGGCTAATTTTTCGTTTTTGTCTGAAATAGCCAAGCCTGTTTTTTTGTCACCGTGATCAATGCTTAGTATTTTCATAAATTTAATTTTACCTCGTCAAAATCTCACATCCATCTTCCATCACCGCTACCGTGTGTTCAAAATGCGCCGATAATTTCCCGTCAGTTGTTCTGATTGTCCAGCCATCTTGATCGCATTTAATATCATAACTGCCTTCATTCAACATCGGCTCTATCGCAAAAGTCATTCCTGGACATAATTTTAAACCAGTTCTTTTCTTACCAAAATTCGGCACTTCTGGCGGTTCGTGAATTGATCGTCCGACGCCATGTCCGATTAGATTCCTAACAACAGAGAAATTATTTTCTTCAGCATATTTCTGCACAGCAAATCCAATATCGCCTATTTTATTTCCTGGCTTTACTTGCTCTATCCCTTTAAATAAAGATTCTCTCGTAACATCAATCAACTTCTGCGCTTTCTCGCTTATTTTCCCAGCGCCAATTGTCACAGCGCTGTCGCTGTGAAATCCTTTATATTTTACACCCATATCAATGCTCACAAGATCGCCCTCTTTTATTATTTTCTTAAACGGAAAACCATGCACAATTTCATCATTTATAGAAAGACAGATTATAGACGGAAACGGAATTATACTGCTACATATTTTGTAATTTTTAAAAGATGGAATTACTCTATATCTCTGAACTTCTTTCTCCGCAATTTTTTCTAACTCATCTCCCGAAATTCCTGGTTTTATTTTAGAAGATAACAACTCCAAAATCCCCGCGAGTATTTTCCCGCTTTCTCTCATTGTTTTTATTTCGGATTTGGATTTTAGGTTTATTTTTCGTTTCATTATTTTATTCATTGTATTATAAACTGTCATTGCGAGGAGCCCGAATGAACGCAGTGAGTGAAATGGCGACGAAGCAATCCCGTAACTATGCACAGAGAACTACCGACGGTGCCATAGTCTCCGCAGAGCTGTGGCACCGCATCTGCAAATCTTGCATTCTGGGTTCCACAGCCCTACGGGACTATGGAACCCTCGGCTTTACTTCACATAACCAACAATCTCCCCAAACACATCCTCTACTCCCTGCTCCCCATCAATCTTTATCAACATATTTTTCCCCTCATAATATTCCAGCACTGGACTAAGCAATTTTTTACTCCACTCCAAACGCTTCAAAATCTTCTCTGGCGTGTCGTCTTCCCTCCGATAAACTTCACTCCCGCAAATTGGACATTTTGTATCTTCTTCACCTAAATCTTTTCCGATAATTAAGGGATGTCCATTTTTTTTGCATAATTTCCGAACAGAAAGTCTTTTCACCGATTCTTCTTTAGATATATCCACATAAAAAATATAATTAATTTTTCTATTCACTTCTTTCAATTTCTTCTCCCAAAATTCCGCTTCTTCCAAAATCCGCGGTGTGCCGTCAAATATGATTCCCTTATTTTCATCAAGCTCACTTAATTTTTGTCCCAATATTTTCTCCTTCATAAAATCCCAAGGAACAATATTTCCTTTGACATTAATAATCTCATTTATCTTCCTGCCAATTTCCGTATCTTGCTTAGCGATATTCCTCAAAACATCCCCCGTCTCAAAAATCTGCAAATCAAATTTTTTTGCCAACATTCTTGCTTGCGTTCCTTTTCCCGAACCTTGCGGTCCCATTATTATGATGTTGATATTTTGTTTCATTTTGGTTTTTAATAATTATTACATTCTTTTAAAATAATCCCTTTTACCTCTTCCACCGCTTCTCCTAATTTCCCTTCATAATTAACAACTTCATAATCATAAATATCTTTATGCTTCAACCACTCTTTCGTGTAAATCATTCTTTCCTTAACAAATTCCTCACTCGCCCCGCGGTTTAGAATTCTTTGTTTTAATATTTCAAGCGTTGGCGTCATTATAAAAATAGCGACAACTTCAGGCATTAATTTTTTGACTGTTATCACGCCTTTATATTCAATCTTCCAAATTCCTATTTTACCGCTCTTAATAACTCTTTTAATTTCCTTATTAGTCACGCCATAAAACTGATTATTATATTCCCGCGCATATTCAAAAAATCTATTCTCCGCAATTCCCTTTTTAAATTCTTCCTTAGAAATAAAATAATAAGGATCCTCCCCAAAAACATCCGACCGCTTTTCTCTCGTCGTTGTTGTCACCACTCTCTCAATCGGCAAAAACTTTTTCAGCCCCTCAATAATACTATCCTCGCCTGCGCCAGATGGTCCAGAGATTATGAATAGGTTGTTTTTAGTTGGCATTGTTTATTTATGAAAAAGTAAATTCAATTCGTCATTCCTGCGGAGGCAGGAATCCATTTTATCTCAATGACTGATATTTTTCGCAATTTTTTATTCAATCAGATTTTGCGGACATCCCTTTATCCACGCTTCAATATTATCAATAACCATTTCATTTCCATTAAAAATAGAACTATCAGCGCTCCACGCAATATGCGGAGTTACAAGAACTTTTTTATGTTTTAATAATTTTTGATAATAATTATTATAAATATCTCCCACTATTTCACTTGCGCAATCGTCAGCAACTCCGCTTAAGATATTTTTATCTAAAGTTTCTATCATTGCATCGGAATTATAGATTTCTTTTTTTGTAAAAGTTATAAAATAAGAATTCTTTTTTAAAGAAAAAAAGAAATTTTTATTTAGCAAATTAACCGTGCCTTCGTTTGGACTCAAACAATTAATTACTACATCCGCACTTTTAATCTTTTTTAACAAATTATCTCCTCTGTCAAAAAATACAACATTCATTCCAAAAGCTTCGCATAATTTACCCACTCTTGACCCAATATTTCCTTTTCCTAAAATAGTTACATTTTTGTTTTTAATACTCTGTGTTATTTCTGGCATCTCGCCTTTTGGTAAATTATTATTTTTGATAAACTGCGAGAATTTTCTAAATAAATTTAAAATCATAGACATAACCCATTCTGACACAGCGTCTTTATTACAACCAGGGCTGTTTGCCAATGTAATATTATTTTTTTTCAATTGTTCAATATCAATACTATCAAGAGCAACAAACGGATATGTTATAAAAACATTCTTTAATTTATTTAAATTATCTTTTAAACCAAATTCTTCGCTACAAATAATGTCTGCGTCTTTTGCCCTGCTTAACCATTCCTCTTCAGTTGCAGGAGAATCATCATAAAATTTAACATCGCCTAATTTTTTTAAGCGTTTTGTTTGCTCTGATGTAAAACCAAAATTTTGTGTTATTATTATTTTTTTCATAGTGTTTGTTAAAAATATTATTTCTGCATAGCATTGTTCTTAGATTTCTCGCCTTAAAGGGTTCGAAATGACACAAAATAAGGAATGACAATTTATAAAAACAAAACCCGAAATAAATTCAGGTCGTCAGCAAAGATGCGCAAAAACTGGAGTTCACACTTTAGTGTGTAAATTTTAATTTAAATGAAATAAATTCTTACAGGTTAAAACCTGAACTCCAGAATTTAATTTTTACAATTCATCATAATCCCTCATCGTCAACTGCGAATCAATTTGCCTGATAGAATCAAGAACAACTCCCACAACAATCAAAACAGCTGCGCCCCCGATAGCCATTGTGGTAACATTCGTCATCGCCTGACCGATAAATGGAAGAACGGCAATTAAACCAAGAAAAACCGCGCCGAGGAAAGTTATTCTGTTTAAAACCCTTCCTAAAAATTCTGCAGTATTGCCGCCAGGTCTAATCCCTGGCACAAACCCACCATGTTTTTGTAAATTTTCTGCGACATTTTTTGGATCAAAAACGATAGAAGTATAAAAATAAGTGAAGAAGAAAACTGTTAAGAAATATAAAATCCCGTAGAATAATTGATCCTGAAAAAGATTATTAATAAAAATTGCCACGCCAGCAATAGTCTCATTTGGATTTTCCACAAAAAACGAAGCGACAATTCCTGGAAAAAGCATAATTGACATTGCGAAAATAAGTGGAATCATTCCCGCAGAATTCACTTTGAGAGGCAAGAAAGTAGAAACTCCTCCCGAAGTTTTTCCTCCTCTAACTCGCCTCGCGTAAGAAACTGGAATATTTCTCTGCGCCTCCGCGATAGCGACTACCGCTAAAACTACAATTAGAGACATAATTAACAAGCCAATAATAGAAGGGACTTTATCGGGAGTCATTGTTGAGATAGTTTGTTGCGCTCCCATCGGCAACCCAGCTACAATTCCCGCGAAAATAATTAGAGAAATTCCGTTGCCGATTTTCTTTTCGGAGATAAGTTCTCCAAGCCACATCAGAAATACAGTTCCAGCTGTAATCAATGAAATAGCGACCGCTATATCAAAATTATCAACATTACCAATAATTCCCTGATTTCGCAAAAGAGTAATCATCGCGAAACTTTGCAAAATAGCAAGTGGCACTGTCGCCATTCTCGTGAACTGATTAAATTTCTGCCGTCCCTGCTCTCCAGATTCCTGATACATTTCCTTGATCTGCGGAAAAATCATCGTCAATAATTGCATTATAATTGAAGCGGTAATATACGGTCCAACTCCAAGCAAAACTAAGGAGAATTTTTCCATTCCCCCGCCAGTGAACATACTCAACATTCCGAGCAACTGATTGCTATGAAAAAAATCACTAAGTCTCTCAGAATCAACAATCGGGATAGGAATATGCGCCGCAATTCTAAAAACAATCAGCATTGCGCCGACAAAAAATATTTTATTTCGAAGTTCACGATCTTTAAAAACTCGGATTAGTTTTTTGAACATAAAATTATGTTAATATTTTTCCGCCCGTCTTCTTAATCTTCTCCTCCGCACTCTTAGAAACTATACAGCCCTCAATAATAAACTTTTTACTCAACTCCCCATTCCCAAGGATTTTAACTCTTGGTTTTATCTTGCTGATCAATCCTTTTTTCAATAATATTCCTGGATTGATAATATCTCCACTCTCAAAACTCGCTTCTAATGAAGAAACATTTGTGATATTATTTTTGGCGTATAAACTTTTAAACCCTCTCAACTTCGGAGTTCTTCTAAATAAAGGAGTCTTATCTCCCGCAAAACTTCTTCCTTTCCCACCCCCAGATCTTGATTTCTGCCCTTTCATTCCCCGCGTAGAATAAGTCCCATGAGTCCCGCCACGACCGACTACCTTCTTCCTCTTTTTCTTTGTTGGTTTCAAATTATGTAATTGCATAAAATCATTTTAATATTAAAACATTTAAACAAAATCTAGACTTAATATTTAATATCCAATATTTAATATTTATTTTTCTTTCTTAACTTCCTCTTTAACATCCTTCTTCACATCTTTTTTAACCTCATCCTTCTTAACACCCTCTTTTAACTTCTTAATCTCAAACTGTTCCAGAAGTTTAATCGTTGCTCTGGCGTTATTTAATTTACTTTTAGATCCAAGCATTTTTCCTGAAATATCGCTAATTCCAGCCAAACTAACAACTGTTCTAACTGCGCCTCCAGCTACAATTCCGTTTCCTTTTCGGGCTGGTTTTAGAAGAATTTTTGCGCTACCAAGTTTTCCGTGAACTTCGTAAGGAATGGTATTGCCAGTAAAACTCAACTCAATCATATTTTTCTTAGCGTCAGCGTATGATTTTTCCGTAGAAATTTTCATATCTTTTCCTTTGGACACGCCCACTCCTACCTTGCCTCTTTTGTTTCCAATCACAACAACAGTCCGAAAGCTAAATCTTTTTCCACCTTTAACAACACGCGTCACGCGCGCAATGTCAATCACCTTTTGCTCATATTCTTTCTTCTCTCTTTCTCTCCGCTTCTTCTTAAAAGGCTTTTTCTTAAATGTCTGCTTTTGATCCGAATTTTCTTGTTTAAACATAAATTTAAATTGTTATATAATCATATCCTCTTTAAATTGCAATTAGCTAAATTTGTCACCCTGAGCTTGTCGAAGGGTGATAAATTTAGCGAGCCTGCCCATCCTTCGACAAGCTCAGGATGACAATGCTGTTATATTTCTTAATTCAAAATAGTTTATTCTAAATAAAATGCTTTTAAAAAGAAAAGAGTAAAGTGAAATAAAATTAAACATCACTACTTTACTCAATTTTAGAGATTTTAATTCTTACTATTTTTTCTTCTGGATAATCTCCAAATTCATGATGAAGATTACCCTCAGAGTAAAAGGTTAGGGATCCTATTCCATTTACTCCCAGTAAATACCCTTTTTCTATTTTATCCCAATCTCCCTTTGAAATTATAGCTTCTATTTCCTTGCTCATTATTGCCTGCCTCCTTTATTTATATTGAAGAAATTTTCCTTCTAAAAACATTTTATTATTAAAGAACAATAATTTAGAATTTCAATCCTCCCTCTCTCGCCCCATCAGCCACCGCTTTAATTCTTCCGTGATATTTACATCCGCCTCTGTCAAAAACAACTTCAGTTATTTTCTTCTCTTCAGCTTTCTTCGCAATCAACTTCCCCGCTTCCGTTGCTTTTTCTGTTTTAGTCTTTCCTGATTTAACTTCCTGATCATTGATACTCGCCAAAGTAACGCCAGTTTGATCATCAATTAACTGGATAAATAAACCCTTGTTGCTTCTATAAACATTCAACCGTGGAATTTTCGCGCTCCCAAAAATCTTAGAGCGAACCTTATTATGTCTCCTTGCTTTATTCTCTTTTTTTATCTTCTCTAGATTTTTCATATCTATTCTTAAATTTTAATTTATATACTGTCATTGCGAGGAATGAAGTTGAGCGATAGCGAAACGGAATGACGAAGCAATCCCGTAACTATGCACGATGAATTTAATCACGAGATTGCTTCGTCGCCATCTCTTCACTACGCTCAATCGGGCTTCTCGCAATGACAGGTAATATTTTATTCAGTTGTTCCCGCCACCTTCTTCCCCACTTTTCTTCTCACCTGTTCCCCAACATATCTAATCCCCTTTCCTTTATACGGCTCTGGTTTCTTCTTGCTTCTAATATCCGCGGCGATTTGTCCAACTAATTGCTTATCTATACCTGAAATGGTAATCACATTTTTTTCAACTTTTAATTCTATTCCTTCTGGCGCTTCAAAAACAACGGGATGGGAAAAACCAAGATTTAAAGTTATATTCTTTCCAGTTTGAGTCGCTTTATGTCCAACTCCGTGAAGTTCCAATTGCTTTTCATATCCTTTCTCAACTCCTAAAACCATATTAGCAATCAAAGCTCTTGAAAGTCCCCAAAGAGCAAGACTTTTTTTCGTTTCTTTTTTAACAGATAAAATAATTTGATTGTCTCTAATTTCAACCTGCACATTAAAATCAACCTCAAAATAAAGTTCTCCCTTTGAACCCTTAACAGAAATTCCATTCTTCTTCTCATCAAAAGAAACCGTAATCCCCGTTGGTATTTCAATTGGTTTTTTTCCTATTTTACTCATAGATCATTTAAACATATAAGCATTTAAACATTTAAACAAAGTTTTGAAATCTCAACTTGTTTATATGTTTATATGCTTAAATGCTTATATGCTAATTACCATACCTCGCAAATAACTTCTCCGCCAACTCCGATTTTCTTCGCTTCTATATTCGTCATCACTCCTTTTGGCGTTGAAATAATCGCAATTCCGTAACTATTTAAAACTCTTGGGATTTTATCTTTGCCGACATAACTTCTTTGTCCTGGCTTGCTGACTCTTTGAATTTCAGAAATAGCGTAATGATTATCAACTTTTCTCAAGATAATTTCCAAAGTTATTTTCACACCTTTCTTATGCTGAAGGACATCACCAATATAACCCTCTTTTTTAAGGATCTTCGCCAGCGCCAATTTAAATTTTGACGACGGCATTTCCACGCTCAAATGATTAGCTCTCTGAGCATTTCTTATTCTCGTTAACATATCTGCGATTGGATCTGTCATAAGCTACGAAGTTAAAAGTTTATAAAGTTATGAAGTTCTAAAGTTTATAAAGTTCTAAAGTTGAAAGTAAAGGACCTTATGAACTTTCTACTTTATAAACTTTAGAACTTCGTCTTACCAGCTACTCTTCTTAATCCCTGGCAACTCGCCATTACTCGCTAGTTCTCGAAAACAAATACGACATAAATCAAACTTTCTCATATACCCATGCTTTCTTCCGCACTTCCAACACCTTCTCACAATCCGAGTTGAGAATTTTGGTTTTTTAAGAGATTTTGCTATGAGGGCTGTTCTTGCCATATGGTTGTTTAATATGTTTATTATTCTATTTTATCCACTATCGGAAATCCTAAAAGTTTTAATAATTTATATCCTTCTTCGTCCGTCTTCGCCGTTGTTGTGATATTAACTTCAAATCCGATAATATTTTTTATTGTTTCTCTGTTCACTTCTGAAAAAATGAGATGCTCTTTGATGCCAATATTAAAATTTCCATTTCTGTCAAACGCTTTCTTGCTTAATCCTCTGAAATCTCTAACCTGCGGCAAAGCGATATTAATTAATCTGTCTATAAATTCATACATTTTCGCTCCTCTCAAAATCGCTGTCAATCCAACTGGCATTCCTTCTCTGATCTTAAATCCAGCAATCGCTTTTTTCGCTTTTGTGACAACTGGTTTCTGCCCTAAAATATTTGCCATATCTTCCTCTATTTTCTTGAAATCATCTTTGCTATCTCTCAAAATATTTCCCAAGCCAGCGTTGACAACAACTTTAGTTATCGCAGGAACAGCCATATTATTTTTATAGCCAAATTCCTTCCTCATCTCAGGAACAACTTCTTTTTTATATTTTTCTTTTAAGCGTGTTGTCATTTTAAGGTTTTAATATTATTTTACTGTCATTGCGAGGAGCTCCGCAGAGCGACGAAGCAATCCCGCAACTATGTCCAATGAATTTAATCACGGGATTGCTTCGTCGCCATCTCTTCGCTACGCTCAATCGGGCTTCTCGCAATGACATTTCGCAATCCTAAATTATATGTCATCTATTTCTCCACCTGCACATCAATATTCTCTTTGCACTTCCGACAAATCCTGTGCTTTTCTTTATTTTCCAATATCAAATATCCAACTCTTGTCTGCTTCGTGCATTTTGGACAAATCAAGGCAACATTAGAAATATTAATCGGCGCGGGAACGGTTATCTTCTGTCCTTTCTCTCCTTGCTTTCTCGCTTTAATATGCTTTTTTATAAAATTCGCGCCCTCAACAACAACCCTGTTTTTCTCAGAAATTACTTTGATAACCTTGCCTTTTTTGCCTTTATCTTTCCCAGCAGTTATTATTACTTTGTCGTTAGTTTTGATTTTCATAAATGTTTTTATTTGGAGCAAGGGCTTTAGCCCGAAAGTGTATTAAATTAATCTATCTGACTATCGGGCTAAAGCCCTCGCTCCGTCTATAAAACCTCCGGAGCCAGCGAAACTATCTTCATAAATCCCTTATCTCTCAACTCTCTTCCAACAGGTCCGAAAATTCGAGTTGCTTTTGGCGTTATTCTGTCTTTGCTTTCAACTACAACAGCGGCGTTATCATCAAAACGAATATACGATCCGTCTTTTCTTCTCAACGCTTTTCTTTGTCGGACAATTACTGCCTTAATAACTTCTTTCTTCTTAACCTGCCCTCTCGGTTCTGATAATTTCACAGAAGCGACAATTACATCTCCAATATAAGCATAGCGCCTTCTCGTTCCGCCAAGAACTTTAATGCACTTTATCAATTTCGCCCCCGAATTGTCCGCAATCATAAGTTTGCTTCCTTGTTGAATCATGATTTTTTAAATTTGAATTTAGTGTTTTTTATAAATAACTATAAATTAACGACTCTTTTATTTTCTAAAATGAAATTTCTATCTATTTCTCAATACTTTTCGCCACCCACTTCTTATCTTTACTAATCGGCTTAGTTTCCATAATCATCACCTTATCCCCAATCTTAAATTCATTCCCCTCATCATGCGCTTTGTATTTCTTGCTTACTTTATACTTCTTCTTATATTTAGCATGCATCTTCAACCGATCAATTTTAACAACAACCGTCTTATCCATTTTATCACTCACAACAATGCCAACCTTGCCTTTTTTGGCGCTCTTTTTTTCTTTATTTTTTTCGTTGTCTTTATTCATAAATAATCTTATAGATATTGAAATAACTTATTTCTTTTCCTTTAAATACCTTTCCCTTAAAATCGTCTTCGCAACCGCAATTATTTTCTTCGCTTTCTTAATCTCATTATAATCCTTCAACTGCTTATTAGTCAAAGCAAACCTAAACTCTCTCAGCTTTTCTTTATTTTCCTTAATCAAACTTTGCAATTGATTATCAGATTGTTCTCTATATTCTTTTGCCTGCATATAATTAAATTATTCTTTAACAATAAACCTCGTCTTAATCGGCAACTTATGACTCGCCAGACGCATTGCCTCTTTCGCCACATCTTCTTCAATCCCTTCCATTTCAAATATAATCCTGCCTGGTTTTACAACTGCTGAGAAATGATCCAAACTTCCTTTTCCACTACCCATCGGAACTTCTGCCGCTTTTTTCGTAATTGGTTTATCAGGAAAAATTCTAATCCAGATCTTGCCGCCTCTTTGCACATATCTCGTCATCGCCCGCCTCGCCGCTTCAATTTGCCTGCTCGTAATCAAAGAAGTCGCCATCGCTTTCAAACCAAAAGACCCAAAAGCAATTTTATTGCCGCGCTGCGCCTTCCCACGCATTCTTCCCTTCATCATCTTCCTGTGTTTTACTTTTTTGGGCATCAACATAATCGTGCATTAAAATTAAAGCGAATTATAGATAATAATTATTGAAATATTTAAACCAACCTATTTTTTAAAGCTGTAATTTTCAATTTCTAATTTCTAATTTTTATTGAATTTCTAATTCTTTAATTTCTAATCTTAAAACTTCAAAATTGAAAATTAATTATTGAAAATTTAATAGAAATTAGAAATTAGAAATTAGAAATTTTTTACAGCTATTTCTTCTCCTCAAATACCTCTCCCTTATAAATCCAAACCTTTATCCCCACAACTCCATAAGTAGTATTAGCAACATATTTCGCAAAACTAATATCGGCTCGGATTGTTTGCAAAGGAATTTTTCCTTCGCTCAACCATTCTGTTCTTGCCATTTCTGCGCCGTCTAATCTTCCCGCTACTTCAACTTTAATCCCTTTCGCTTGTTTATTTTGCATTGTTCTTTCAATCGCTTGTTTCAAAGTTCTTCTGAATGGAAATCTTTTTTCTAACTGTTCCGCAATTGTTTGGGCAACGAGTTTTGCGCTCAATTCGTAATTCCTGATTTCAATAATATTTATTTTAATATCCAACTTTTCATTGACCATTTTCGTCACTTCCGCTTTCAATTCTTCCACGCCAGTTCCGCCTCTGCCTATTATTATTCCCGGCCGCGCGGAATGAATATTGACCGTCAAACTATTAGACGATCTTTCAATAATAATATCTTCCACTGAAGCGCTTCTTAATTTCTTTTCCAAAAAAGTTCGCAGTTCTATGTCATTCCTTAAATACTGTTTATATTTATCCGCGTTAAACCATCTTGACTTCCAGTCATTTATAATTCCCAGTCTATGTAAAAATGGATTCACTTTTCGCGCCATGTGTTTTTTAAATTATTTCTTATCTAAAATTATCGTCACATTACTCGTCCTTTTATTTATCCTCGCTGATCTTCCCATTGCTCTCGGTCGCCACCTTTTCATAATTTTCCCGTCATTAACTACTATTTTTGAAATATATAAATTTTTCTCATCTAAATTAAAATTATTCTTAGCATTAGCGACAGCGGAATTTAACAACTTCAATAATAATTCTGACGATTTTTTATTAATGAATTTCAACTGCGTTTGCGCTTCTTTAATTTCCATCTTCCTAATCAAATCAACAACCAACCTCACTTTTCGTGAAGAAACTCTCAAATGATTTAAATGTGCCTTAATTTCCATGGTTGTTGTTTAAATTATTTTCTACTACCTGTCATTGCGAGGAGCCCGATTGAGCATAGCGAAGAGATGGCGACGAAGCAATCCCGTGATTAAATTCATCTTGCATAGTCACGGGATTGCTTCGTCGACATTTCTCTCACTTCGTTCGTTCAGCCTCCTCGCAATGACAGCTACTTCTCTCCCGCTTTCTTTTCCTGATCTTTCTGCATCTTTCCGCCGTGTTTAATAAATTTCTTCGTTGGAGAAAATTCTCCCAGTTTATGTCCGACCATATCTTCTGATATAAAAACTTCAATATGTTTTTTGCCGTTGTGAACTCCAAAAGTAAAACCAACCATCTCCGGAGAAATCGTAGAATTTCTCGCCCAAGTCTTGATAACGGATTTATCTCCCGCTTTCAGCTTCTTGATTTTCTCTAATAATTTTTCGTCCACATAAGGACCTTTTTTGAGTGATCTAGACATAAATTAATTTTAAATGGTAGCAGAATTTGCTATTAAAAATATTAAAACAAAAATAAAACCTTGAATCAAAGACACAACTCCTATAAATTTCATAATACGCGGTGCTTTTTTTTCGTCGTAAATATATTCAATTGTTTTAGTTTCAAGAAAATTAATTTTTTTATTATTATACTTAAGACTAAAAATAGATTTTCCCATTTTACAAAAATTTATTCCGATAAATCTATTAAAAATAATTAACAAAACACCTATTAGAATAAAGTAGCAACCTACAAAAAATAGATTATATATTATTTCATTCATTAGACTATTGAAACTTATAAATAATAAATTTTATTCCTCATCTTTCTTCTTAATCCTAAACCTCGTCTTCGGCTTATTCTTCTTTCTTGTTTTAAATCCAAGCGCTGGTTTTCCCCATGGGGTTTTCGGATGTTTCAGTCCAATCGGCTGTCTTCCTTCTCCTCCTCCGTGCGGATGATCTACTGGATTCATCGCGCTTCCTCTAACTTGCGGTCGTTTGCCCATCCATCTTGATCTACCCGCTTTTCCGATGACGATTTTATTATGATCAATATTGCTAATCTGTCCGATCGTCGCAAAAGCGTCTTCAGGAATTAGTTCAACTTTTTTGGATGAAAAACTGACATAAGCAAACCCGCTTTCCAAAGCCATCATTTTAGCGGAAGATCCAGCAGATCTTGCGATTTGGCTTCCTTTACCGGGAGTTAATTCAACATTACAGATCATCGTCCCTGCAGGGATTTTTTTCAAAGGCATTCTGTTACCAACTTTTACGGGCGCATTTTCAGAAACAATAATTTTGTCATTCTTCTTCAATCCTTCCTGCGCGACAATATATCTTTTTTCTCCATCAGCATAAGCAAGTAAAGCGATAAACGCGGTTCTATTCGGATCATATTCAATCGCCTGAACTTTTGCTGGAACATCAAGCTTGTTCATCTTAAAATCAATCAGCCTAAATCTTTTCTTCGCTCCTCCGCCTCTATGTCTGGTCGTAATTTTCCCAGCGCTCCCTCGCCCGCTTCCTCTTTTTTTCCCTTCCAGCAAACTTTTTTCTGGTTTCTTTTTATCAAGCATAGAAAAATCAGTTCCGATCATTCCTCTTCTCCCTGGCGATGTTGGTTTATATTTTTTTACTGGCATAATATTAAATTTATTTCTTCTCCTTCATCACATCAATTTTATTCCCTTTCGCCAAAGTAACAATTGCTTTCTTATATCCGCTTTTCATTCCGGGCACTCCTTTGAATTTTTTTGGCTTGGAAGGAACCTTTGTAATATTGACACTTTTGACAACTACTCCGTATAAACTGGCAACCGCTTTTTTCACTTCTGATTTATTCGCTGTTGATGAAATTACAAAAACATATTTATCCTCATTATTAAATCGCAGAGCCTTTTCTGAAATATGCGGTTTTTTTATCAACTCAAAATAATGAACAGGCATTTTCTCCCTACTAACCTTTTTCGCCTTCCCACTTTTTCCAGATGATTTGCCTTTCTTTTTCTTATCTGCTTCCTTCGCTTCTTTCTCTACTTTCTTTTCTTCTTTAACTTCTTTCTTGTCTCTCTGATCTTCTTTAACATCCTCCTTATCATCTTTCTTTTTTCTAATTTTATCTAAAATACTCATCTTCTTTAATATTATTCTACGGCACTTTAGTGCACGGTCGGTGAGGTTTTAACCTCACGCAATTTAGCTCAACACATTTCGGAACTTGGTTCTGGGTACCCAGAACCAAGTTCCGAAATGTTGTGATATTTTAAAATTGCTTCTTTTCTCGGGAGGTTAAAACCTCACGGACCCTCGGCTAAAGCCGGGTAGAAATCATCCGACTAAACTTACTTATAAATCTCCCCTATCATCTCAACCCCTTTCTTATTAATAACCAAGAATTTATTCTTCAACAAATCCACCACATTCAACGAATCACTTGCCAATACCGAAACACTAGGAATATTCTTAACTGAGTTTAAAATATTTTCATTATTCTTATCTAAAGATAATAACACTTTTCCTTTAATTGGCAAGCTCTTGAAAATATCTTTCATTACTTTCGTAGAAGTTTTATTTATTTTTAAATCATCTACAACTATTATTTCTTCATCTTTCAGCTTTCCTGACAAAACCATAAACAACGCTTTCGTCTTCATTTTCTTATTTACTCTCTTGCTAAAATTCCGATCAGTAGTCGGTCCAAATGTCACCCCCCCGCCTTTCCAAATCGGAGATCTGCTTGACCCATGCCTCGCTCTCCCCGTCCCTTTCTGCTTCCAAGGTTTTCTTCCCCCGCCTCTCACCTCACCCTTATCTTTCGTATCCGCCAAAACCTGCCTCGCATTCGCCATCTGCGCCACAACAACCTGATGCACCAAATCATCATTTAATTCCACACCAAAAACACTCTCCAGCAATTCCATCTCGCCACTTTCTTTCCCTTCTTGATTGTAGATTTTAGTTTTTAGCATAATATTTATGAAATATTTTTACTGATTTACTTTTTTACTAAATTGCATTCCATATTTCCCAACATGGAGCAAGATAGAATTCGTCTCCTATAAATAAGGGAGTATAAGCAAAAATAAAGGCAGACAAGAATACAACAAGAGTAGCAATTTTTAAATACTTCCAATCATTAGGAGAAAATAAAATTATTTTTGATTTTACTAACACAAGTTTTACAAAAACAATTGCTAATGATATTATTATAGCTATAAATGACCAAGTAGTAAGTTTTTTGTGAACTAAATTTTCTTCAGTCGGAATCTGGACATTTTGACAAGCTTCTTTTAATTTCATACTATCGTTACCAGCATTACTGAGAAGAGTTTTATTATATTTGTTATATGTATTCTGATAATTTACTACAAAAACTGAATTTACTATATTTAAAAATAAAGTGAAAACTACGAATAACAGAATTAAAATTTTTGTTATTTTAATTATCATAAAAACAAATTGATTTAATTTGGAATGTTTAGTTTAAATATAAAAATTATGAAAAAATTGCGGAGCTTTAGCTATTCTATTAACCAAAGCCCCTATTGTCTTATTTGCGAAGCCAGTTGTCATGGTCTATGTATATATCATTTTTATAATTAAAATTATACACACAATAGACATACCTCTTCGGAATCAACACTGCTGATTTACCATTATGCGGAACCCAAAGCCAATTTTGTGGGTTCGCATCAGGATCCCCAGGAATGAAAAACAGGAAATTTAAAGGTCCTCCTGTTCCCCTTACTTCGGGATGCCAATCTGGATTATAGTCTGCGTTAAACGCTAAAGCAAAATGATCCCTATCGTCATGGAACATAAAACCATATTCTGCATATCTTGCATCGCGTGCCGATGCTGGCGCTATCATTACGCAAAACACAGCAATCAGTAGTGTTGCTACTGCTATTGTCCTAAATCTTATTTTCTCACCTCTTTTTGTTCTTATGTCCCCAAGTCATCAAGAATAAAGCATTGTTTCATTCTTATTCTCTCTTCAGAAACAGTGAAAATTTTCTAAACTAAAATTTAAAAAACTCAACACTGTCTCTAAAAAAGTTCAAGAAGCGTATTTTTTGTTTTTTAAAAGAACATTTTTTATTTCCTTAAGATTATTTAAACTCCCGATAGACAATCTCCCATCATTATCATTCCAAACGGTTTTCCAAGAAGATCATACTGCTTACTCATTATCATAATATTTTTGTCTCTAAAAAGAGTAAAGACATTAATATTACCAAAACCAGTTTCCTCAATCAAATAAACAGTTGATCCATTGTCAATTTTTATCAAAGAGACTTCATCGCCTAAATTACCTACTATAGAAGGAACATCAGTGTCAATATCTACAAAAGTGAGCGTTGTAGATTTTTCATCAATATTAATCTCACCGCTAATATGATCTTTTTCAAAATCTGTCGTCGCTGATATTTTTAATGTGCATACAACACTATCAGAATATGGCAACCTTGACTCTTTCCAATTTTCATTAAGAGAAATTGTCTTTTTATTATTACTAACAGGAAAATTATTTGTATGTCTATCCAAAAATATAACTGTGAATAAAAATGTAACTGCAATGACTACAAAAATAATTACTATTAAAAATATTTTTTTCATATTTATAGAACTAACAAATAATATTTAATATTCACTCCTATTTCCCAACCACTCTAACCAACACCCCATTATTCCCTGGCACTGCCCCTTTAATTATCAACAAATTTTTCTCTTTGTCAACCTCCACAACTTCCAATCCCAACTGAGTAGACTGAACTCCGCCCATTCTGCCTGCCATCTTTCTTCCTTTGATGACATGCTCGGGATAAGCGCTCCCAATTGAGCCTGGTTTTCTGTTGCTGTGTTTTTGTCCATGCGATGCTTGCCCGCATTTGAAACCATGTCTTTTCATCACACCCTGAAATCCTTTCGCTTTTGAAACGCCTGAAATTTTTATTTTATCACCCGTCTCAAAAACAGAAGCATCTATTTTATCGCCTATTTTATATTCTACTTTTTCTTCTTTATCTTTTCCAACGCCATTTTTGTCTAATCTAAATTCTCTCAAATGTCTAAACTTGCCAAGTTCTTTCAAATGTCCAGCTAATGGCTTATTAATTTTCTTCTTTTCTAAAAATCCAATTTGCACCGCTTTGTAGCCGTCTTTTTTTTCTGCTCTAACTTGGGTCACAACGCACGGTCCAACTTCAATCAAAGTAACAGGCACAACTTTTTTGGCGTCTTCGTTGTCAATAAACACTTGACTCATTCCAATTTTCTTCCCAAGAATAAATTTCATTTTTTTGATTTTACAAACAAAAAACCGGACATTCAACCAATCACAACCGTTTTTATCCGATTTATAAATTGGCTAATTCAGTATACTTATTAGCATTTATTACTAGAAATTCTTGTTTTAGAAACCCAGTAATAAGCACTTAAATTAGCGTGAATTTTCCTGTCATTGCGAGAAGCCCGAATGAGCGTAGCGAAGAGATGGCGACGAAGCAATCCCGTGACTATGCACAAATGGCTTAGTCACAGGATTGCTTCGTCGGCATTTCTCTCACTTCGTTCGTTTAGCCTCCTCGCAATGACAATTTAATTTACATTTTAATCTCAACAAACACCCCAGCTGGCAGATTCAGATTTGACATGGCGTCAATTATTTTTGGATTTGGTTCAAGGATATCAATCAATCTCTTATGAACTCTCATTTCATACTGGTCCCGAGAATCTTTATGAACAAAAGTTGATTTATTGACTGTAAATTTGCTAATCTCTGTCGGCAATGGGACTGGTCCTCTAACTTCAGCGCCACTCCGAAGAGCAGTCTCTACTATTTGCTTAGCAGACTGGTCAATCACCTTATGATCATACGCCTTAATTTTTATCCGAATCTTCGGTTTAGATTCGTTTTCTTCTTCCTGCTTCTTTACTTCAGTCATTTAAGTTTGTATTTGAAATTAAAATTTTATTGTTATTACATCTTCTTAAGACCCTTTAAACTTACTAATCTTACCGAACCTTCAAAATCGACAGAAGCCATATCACCAGACACAGTACTGATTTCTCCTCTACCATGTGCAAAACCAGCTAATTTTTCTCCCAGTTCTTCCATTTTTTCATCAGTTAATTCTACACTATCGCCCTTTGCAAATTCTTCCTTTATATTTTCTACTTTATCAGATGCAAGTTCTATCTCAACTTCCTCATCAATTTCTCTAGTCGGCCAAAACCCCCCTACAATTTCTTTATTATCCTTAACTATTTCATCAAATATTTGCTTTGTTTTTATTCCCTGCGTATATAAAACTAACAAAGATCGATCTGGACTCTTTTTATAATTATAAATTTCATATACTATATCATTCTTTTTCAAATAATCCTCATAAATAGTTAGGTCATCTTTTCCAATTTGCACCATATTTCTACCTTCTAATTCTTTTCCTGTTATCATATTTTCTCTTTCTTGTTGTTCTTCTACATTATTTAATTTCTCAGGTTGTTCTCCGATTTTCATAATTTTTTCTTAAGCAATTTAAAACAAAAAATAAGAAGAAATAAATCTCCTTATTTTATGATCTTCGTCACAACTCCCGCTCCTACTGTTCTGCCGCCTTCTCGGATCGCGAATTTCATACCATCTTCCATCGCCACTGACGAAATTAATTTAATTGTTAGTTTTACAGTATCTCCAGGCATAACCATTTCTGTTCCCTCTGGCAAAGCCGCTTCACCAGTTACATCGGTTGTTCTGATATAAAATTGCGGTTTATAACCTGTGAAAAATGGAGTGTGTCGTCCGCCTTCTTCTTTGGTTAGGATATAAACTTCACCTTCAAATTCGGAATGAGGAGTGATAGATCCAGTCGCTGCCAAAACTTGCCCTCTTTCTATTTCTTCTTTTTTAATACCTCTCAACAAAACTCCCGCATTATCTCCCGCTTGCCCTCTGTCTAACTGTTTGTTGAACATTTCAATTCCAGTGATAACCACTTTTCTAGTATCTTTAATTCCAACTAATTCCACCTCATCATTAAGATTGATAATTCCTCTTTCAATTCTTCCAGTCACAACAGTTCCTCTTCCTTCAATTGAAAAAATATCTTCAAGAGGCATCAAAAATGGTTTGTCTACATCTCTCTTCGGCTCTGGAATTTTTTCATCTAATTTTTTCACTATTTCTAAAACTGGTTTACAAGTTTCACACTCTTCTTTTCCACAACCGCATTCTACAGCCTTAAGAGCAGAACCTCTCACAATAGCAGTGTTTGCTCCGTCAAATTCGTATTTTGTTAATAGTTCTCTAATTTCCTCCTCAACAAGATCAATTAATTCAGGATCGTCAACTTGATCAATTTTATTTATGAAAACAACAATTTCAGGAACACCAACTTGTCTCGCCAATAAAATATGTTCTCTTGTTTGAGGCATAGGACCATCTGTTGCCGCAACAACTAAAATAGCGCCGTCCATCTGAGCCGCGCCCGTAATCATATTTTTAATATAATCAGCATGTCCAGGACAATCAACATGAGCGTAATGTCTGTTGTCTGATTCATATTCCTGATGGGAAGTAGCGATTGTAATTCCTCGCTCTTTTTCTTCGGGAGCGTTATCAATATCAGCAACTCCTTTTTTAGAAGCCGCTTTTCCTGATGCTGCCAAGCACGCCAAAATCGCTGCGGTTAAAGTTGTTTTTCCATGATCAACATGTCCAATTGTTCCGACATTGACATGCGGTTTTGATCTGTCAAATAGTTCTGCCATTTTATTTTTCTCCTTTTTTATTAGAACATATAAATTTATTGCTCTAAATAAAATTAATTTTTTAAATTATATACTCAAATTTCATTATAATACACTATCATCATTCTTGTCAAATAATTTTTACAATTTCTCTATCACTATCTCATCGTCATCAATAGTATCGTCACTATCTTTATCTTCTAAATCATTCTCTTCTCTAAATTTATTCTCAACCTCAAACTGTCTCACCATTCTCTCGCCCTGTTTATTTTTCCAAACATTAATATCTTTATTCACTCCCTCTACTCTTGCGGGCAATTCTTTTTTGCTGGGATTATTAATAGTCTTATCTTTCGCATCTTCAAAATCAAGATACTCATCAACATTAATAATTACCATCGTTGGCTTTCCGTCTTCCACAATAATAACTTTGCCTCCAACGATTTTTATTAATTTCTTAATCTTATCAAAACTGTTTTCTGTCATAGGAATTATTATTTATACTATTTTATTTATGTGTGTAGATTAGCATAGATATTTTTTTTGTCAAATAAAAGAGTTGAAACTTATTGAAACTCGTAGAAATTAGTAGAAATTTATTGTAGTAATTTACAATTAATTTCCACAAATTTCGCATAGCGAGTTTCCATTAATTTCCTTTTTTACAATTTACCCGTACTTCCAAATCCCCCATCCTCTCGTTCTGTTTTGTTTAAATCTTCCACTTCTTCAATTTCAACTCGTTCTATTTTCTGAATTAAGATCTGCGCTATTTTGGTATTTTTTTCAACTAAATAATCTTCGTCTCCCAAATTGATTAGAACAATAATTATTTCTCCCCTATAACTTGAGTCAATAACACCAGCCATCGTTTTCATTCCGTGTTTAGTTGCCAAACCGCTTTTATCCCAGATAAGCCCGACATAACCGCTTGGAATTTCCATTTTTATACCAGTTAAAAATCCTTTTCGTTCTCCTGATTTCAAATTATAACCTTCCTCCGCTGAATAAATATCAAGTCCTGCGTCGCCTTCGTGCGCATAATTCGGAGTTTTTACTTCTTTAATTTTCTGGATTTTTATTTTCATACATATAAATTGTCATTGCGAGGAATGAAGTTGAGCGATAGCGAAACGGAATGACGAAGCAATCCCGTAACTATGTCTAGTGAATTTAATCACGGGATTGCTTCGTCGCCTTCTCTTCGCTACGCTCATTCGGGCTCCTCGCAATGACAGTAATAATTTATTTCTTCTCCCTCTCTCCAATAATCCCTTCCGCCACATTCTTTGGAATTTCCTGATAGTGATCAAATTCCATTGAATAATTTCCACGACCTTGAGTCATAGATCTTAATTGTGTTGCGTAACCGAACATAGAAGAGAGAGGCACTAAAGCGCTCACGACTTTTGCTTGTCCGCGTTCGCTCATATTTTCAATCTGACCGCGTTTAGAGCTTAGATCACCGACGACATCTCCCATAAATTGTTCAGGGGTTATGGTCTCCACTTTCATAATCGGTTCCAGTAAAACAGGCTCTGATTTTTTGAAAGCGTCTTGAAAAGCGAGCGATCCCGCAATCTTGAAAGCGGATTCTGAGGAGTCAACATCGTGATACGAACCATCATAAAGCGTGACTTTAACATCAACAACGGGATAGCCAGCGATGACGCCTTTCGCCATTGCTTCTTCAACTCCTTTTTGGGTAGGCTTGATATATTCCTGAGGAACAGCGCCGCCTTTGATTTCGTTCACAAATTCAAATTCGCTTCCGCGTTCCTGCGGTTCAATTCTCAACCAAACATGCCCATATTGTCCGCGTCCTCCCGATTGGCGGATATATTTTCCTTCCGCCTGCGCCGAGTCTTTGATTGTTTCTCGATACGCTACTCTCGGTTTTCCAATATTCGCTTCCACTTTCATTTCGCGAACCATTCTGTCTATTAAAACTTCCAAGTGAAGTTCTCCCATTCCTGAAATAATTGTCTGTCCTGTTTCTTCGTCTGTTCTAATTTGGAAAGTCGGATCTTCGTCAGAAAGTTTTTTGAGAGCCATTCCCATTTTTTCCTGATCCGCTTTTGTCTTTGGTTCAATAGCGATAGAAATAACTGGCTCCGGAAAAGTAATCTGCTCTAAAATAATCGGATGTTTTTCATCGCACAAAGTATTTCCTGTTGTTGTATTTTTCAATCCAACCGTTGCTGCGATATCGCCAGCATAAATCACATCAACATCCTCGCGATGATTAGCATGCATTCTTAAAATCCTCCCAATTCTTTCTTTCTTGCCTGTAATGGAATTAAGAACGTAAGAACCAGCTTTTAATGTTCCAGAATAAACTCTAAAAAACGCTAACTGTCCAACAAAAGGATCAGCGGCGATTTTAAAAGCCAAAACCGCTAACGGTTCTTCGTCATCTGTTTTTCTCGTTACTTCCTCTTCGGTATTTGGATTAATTCCGACAATTGACGGAACATCTAATGGTGAAGGAAGATAATCTATCACCGCGTCTAAAACTATTTGGACGCCTTTATTTTTCAAAGCTGTTCCCGTCATTACGGGAAAAATTTTATTCTCCGCAGTCGCTTTTCTAATTCCCTCTTTTAATTCTTCTTGAGTTATTTCCTCGCTCGCTAAATATTTTTCCATCAACTCGTCATCATTCTCCACAATTTTTTCCACCATTTCGCTTCTCCATTCTTCAACTTTTTCTTTCATCTCTTCGGGAACATCTTTTTCAACAACCTTCTCTCCATGTTCGCCTTCAAAATAATACGCTTTCTTGCTAACGAGATTTATCACTCCTTCAAAATTTTCTTCCGCGCCGATTGGCAACTGAATTGCCACAGCGTTTTTATTGAGACGATCAATAATAGATCGGAAGCTTTTATAAAAATCAGCGCCCATTCGGTCCATCTTATTGATAAAACAAATTCGCGGCACTTTATATTTATCCGCCTGATGCCAAACAGTTTCGCTCTGTGATTCCACTCCAGCGACGCCGTCAAAAACAACAACGCCTCCGTCTAAAACTCGCAAACTTCTTTCCACTTCCGCGGTAAAATCAACATGTCCAGGGGTGTCAATTATATTAATCTGATAATCTTTCCAAATACAAGTCGTCGCAGCGGAGGTAATTGTAATCCCTCTTTCCTGTTCCTGTTCCATCCAATCCATCGTCGCTTCACCGTCATGAACTTCGCCGATTTTATGGCTAATTCCCGTATAAAACAAAATTCGCTCGGTGACTGTTGTCTTCCCGGCGTCTATATGCGCAATAATTCCAATATTGCGGATCTTTTCTATGGGGTATTTTCTCATAAGAGTTCGTTATAGTTAAAAGTTTGTAAAGTTATAAAGTTATTTTATTTTTGGAGTTCAGGTTTTAACCTGCAAGAAATTTCTTTCACTTCCCTTATACTAATACAAATCAAAAAAATGTCAATCAATTATTCCCGCAAATAATTGACAAGAATGAATTTGTTATTTAGGATGAAAAAGCTTTTAAAATTAAAAGTAGGTGTTTATTAGTGAAAAATATAAAAGAAGCAGAAGCGATTGGATGCAATGATACCGAGTTGTGCATAAAAGGAAAAGGATATCCAGGAATGGAATCAAAAGGAGAAAATAATATCGGGGAATGGTGCCATAAGGGGAAAAGAAGCTGCGGTTTCTTAGTCTGGAAACGAAATACTTCTAAAAGATAAACAAACAGTATGTCAGCTAAACAGAGCTGACTCTTTTTTTATTCCAAAACCGCCTTAATCCTTCTTACACCAGAACTTGAAGACTGCTCTTTTTTAATTCTAAACTTCCCCAGTTCAGAAGTATTCTTGATATGCGGACCCCCGCAAATTTCTTTACTGAAAATATTATCGCCTTTTCCAATTGTATAAACTTTCACTTTCTCCCCATATTTATTTTCAAAAACCCCCATCGCGTTTATTTTCTTCGCTTCTTTTAGGCTCATCTCCTCGCAATTTACTGCGAGCTTTTTTTGAATTTGTTTATTAACTAAATCTTCAACTTTTTGTTTTTCTTCATCCGTCAATTTTTCCGAATGCGAAAAATCAAACCTCAATCTTTCGGCATTGATATTACTCCCTTTTTGAAAAATATGATCGCCCAAAACTCGCCGTAAAGATTCTAATAATAGATGCGCTACAGTGTGTAATTTAACTGTCTCTTCTCCTGTATCCGCTAATCCTCCTTTGAATTTTCCAGCGGAAGCGGTGCGAGAGAGTTGTTGGTGTTTTTTAAGTTCTTCATTAAATCCTTCTTCATCAACGGACCATCCTTTTTCTTTAGTTAATTCTTCTATCATTTCAATTGGAAAACCATAGCTTTGATATAAATTAAAAACGGTTTTTCCATTTACTGTAATACTCTTTAATGCCATCTTTGATTTACTTTTAATAAAATCAACAAATTTATCGTCTGTTTTTATTTCTGAATGATCTTGTTTATTTATTGGCACTATTGGACTAATTTTTGATTTTAAATTTATATCGTAATATTTAAAAATTTCCTTAAGAGAATCTGTAATTACTAAATACTGCTCTATAGAATATCTAAATTCTAATAAATGCATATTTTCTTTAGATGGGTTTCTCAATAAAAATTCTATATTTTTAATATCTTCTTCAATATCATTAAATATTTTTAGTCCTCTTTTTAATGCTTTAACAAATCTTTCTTCTTCTTTTACCATCTCTTCTTGAATTAATTCGTTATTCTCTTTTAGTGTAGGATATCTATCTTTATAAATATCTATTATTTCTTTCGCAATTAAAAAAGTAAAATGAGATTCTTTTATTTTAATCATTTTAGCATAGCGAATCGCCCGCCTAATTAAACGCCTTAGAACATAACCTCTTTCAAGATTAGACGGTATTACTCCATCAGAAATCATAAACACAGATGTTCTTATATGATCGGCTATTATCCTAAAAGCTTTTGGATTATTTTCGTAATTAGTCCCGCTATTTAAAAATTCTTCTTCTGTTTCGGAAGGCTTTAGTGTTAATCTTTCAATTTTTTCTATAATCGGCGCCAACACATCCGTTTCATAAACATTATCAAACCCATTCAAAACTGCTAAGGTCCTCTCCAGCCCCATCCCCGTATCAACATTCTTGTTTGGTAAACTTTCTAATATTTTTATATTATTACCTAAAAATTCATATTTTTCCCTCTCTTCGTCCTCAAAAAAATCGTATTCTCTTTTTGGCAACTCTATAATTTTTCCTGTTGATTTTTCTTTCAACTCTACAATTCTTAATCCTTTCTTATCCATAAAAACATTGTTCCAAATTTCAACATATCTTCCACAACTACATCCTGGTTTACAATTACTATTACTTGGACATTTTTCAAAATTTACTGGCTTTTCTAAATCAATAAAAATTTCCGTATCTGATCCACAAGCTCCTTCATCTCCTGCAGGACCCCACCAATTATCTTTTTTCGGCAAAGGAAAAATTCTCGCGGTTTCATTATTCTTTTTTTGTTTATCATAAACTTCAACAGAAATTCCTGATTTTTCAAAACACTTTTGCCAAACTTTAATTGACTCTTTATCTCTTGGCGCGTCATTATCTCCCTCAAAAACCGTCACTTTTATTTTTTCCGGATCAATCCCTAGCCATTTTTTATCCGTCAAAAACTCCCAGCTCCATTTAATTGAATCTTCTTTGAAATAATCTCCCAGCGACCAATTGCCCAGCATTTCAAAAAAAGTATTATGCGTGCTATCGCCGACATCGTCTATATCTCCTGTCCTCACGCATTTTTGAATATTAACAATTCGTTTCCCCGCTGGATGATTTTCGCCCATTAAATATGGCACCAACGGATGCATTCCCGCAGTCGTAAAAAGAACAGTTGAATCATTCTCTGGCACCAACGAAGCCGAAGGAATTTCTTTGTGTCCTTTTGATTTAAAAAACTCTATATATTTTTCGCGTAGTTCTTTAGAAATCATAAATTGGATTATTTTCTCATAAAAAGACATTATAGCAAATTCTTTGAATTTAATCAAAATTTATTTTAAAATTTGTTTAAATGTTTATATGTTTTAATGGTTAAATGAAACTCCTCTTGACATTTTTAAAATAATAGCATAGAATTGCGTTGTTGAAGGAGGATTAACAATAAGAGGCTAATCTCAGTTTTATTTTACGCTAATGCATGTTTCAATAAGTCCCGAAATTATTACGACCGTTTTTGGAATTCCAATTACAAATACACTCATAACTTCAGTAATAGCAACCGCGGTTTTGTTGATAATCGCCTATTTTGCGACAAAAAGAATGAGAGAAGTTCCAAGCGGATTGCAAAATTTATTTGAAGCGATTATTGAAGCGCTTTTCAAAATGATAGATGGCGTTACGAGAGACAGAAAACAAACTTACCAATTTTTTCCTCTTGTCACAACAATTTTTATTTTCATAATTCTTTCCAATTGGCTCGGACTCGTCCCTGGATTCGGCTCAATTGGTTTTTTTGAAACAGCGCGCGAGGGCGGACATTCTTCATTTGTTCCTTTACTCAGATCTGCGAATAGCGATTTAAATACAACTTTAGCATTGGCAATTGTTTCAGTTTTTGCCACCCAAGTTTTTGGAATTGCCGCCCTGGGAATTTGGAAATATGGAAAGAAATTTATAAATTTCAGTTCGCCGATAACTTTTTTTGTCGGCATACTGGAACTTGTAAGCGAGGTCGCAAAAATGATTTCTTTCTCGTTCAGGCTTTTTGGAAATGTTTTCGCGGGAGAAGTTTTACTCATTGTAATAATGACGCTTGTGCCATTTATCGCTCCCCTGCCATTCTTTGCTTTAGAATTATTTGTTGGGTTTGTGCAAGCATTAGTATTTGCAATGCTGACAACAGTCTTTTTAAAAATGGCAGTCACGGCGCATTAGCATGTGTTTTGGAGCGAGGGCTTCAGCCCGATAGTTTAAAATTTTTAGACTTTCGGGCTGAAGCCCTTGCTCCAAAAAACATATAACTTTTAATTTCTAACAAAAAACTATGCTCCTAGAAAAAGATTCAGTCCAGCTTCTTGCCGCAGCGTTAGCTATTGGAGTTGGTTCTATCGGACCAGCGATCGCGATTGGAATGCTTGGCGGAAAAGCAATGGAAGCTATCGGGAGAAATCCTGAAGCAGCCAGCAAAATCCAAAGCGCGATGATCCTGGCAATCGCCTTCGCCGAAGCAATCGCGATTTACGCATTGGTAGTTGCTTTGATTATTAAATTTGTGTAAGTAAAATTTAAGGGGAGATTTTTGTCTCCCCTTTTTGAAAATTTCTACCCAGTTTTAGCTGAGGGTCAGTGAAGTTTTAACCTCACGAGAAAAAGTTTGTTCTTTAAAATTGGAAATTAAGTTCTGGAAAAAGCCAGAAGGAGGTGATATAAATGGGAGAAAACCCCGAAAATAAATCCAATTTTCTGTGCCAACCGATTAGAAGAGAAGTTTAATTTTTAACTTCCTTTCCAAAACTTAGTTTCTAAATTTCTACCCGGCTTTAGCCGAGGGTTCAGGTGGCTTTAGCCACGCGAAACTTAGCTCACTAAAATTAATTTCTAAATTGAAGCATATCAACCTCCACTTTTCTCGCGAGGTTAAAACCTCTACGACCCTCAGCTAAAGCTGGGTAGAAATATTCAAAAAACTTTATAACTTTTAACTCCACCTCTATGCCAGAAATATTTTCAAAATTAGGATTAGATTATAAACTAATCATCGCGCAAATAGTAAATTTTGTTTTGCTTTTAATAATTTTACAGCGACTTGCCTATAAGCCAGTTTTAAAAATGCTTAAAAACAGAACTGACAAAATTGACAAAAGCTTAAAGCAAGCAAAAAAAATTGAAGAAGAACTGAAAAATACAGAAGAAACAAAACTCGCAGAAATTAAAAAAGCGAAATTAGAAGCGCAGGAGATAATCAAAGAAGCTTATGATACTTCAGAGAAAAAGTCACAGGAGTCTTTAGAAAAAACTAGATCCAAAACGCAGGAAATTGTAGAAAAAGCGAAGCAAGAAATCAAAGCAGAAAAAGAAAATTCCGTTCAGGAAGCCAAAAAAGAAATAGCCGATATTTCAATTTTAATCGCCAAAAAGATTATCGGAAAAAATATTGACGAGAATAAAGAGAAGGATTTGGTGGATGATGTTTTGAGGAAAGTTTAATTTAACAATATGAAAATAACCCCTAAACAATACGCAATCAGCCTTTATGAAACAACAAAAAATGTTGACGAATTTAAAATGGAAAAAAGAATAAAAAACTTTGTGAGTATTTTAAAAAAGAATAATGATTTGTCGCTGGCGGACAAAATAAAGGATGAATATAATAAACATCACAGAAATCAAAAGAATATTTCCAAGATTGAAATTATTAGCAGTAATAAATTAGACTCTGAAATATTAAATAGAATTATCCAAAAATTTGAAAATCAAATTGAAGTTGAAGAAAAAATTGATGAATCTTTGATTAACGGAATAGTGATTAAGATTAATGATGATGTTTTGATTGATGGGAGTGTGAAAAGGAAGTTGGAGGATTTGAGAAAAGAGTTGGTGTAGAATTTACTGTCATTTTTCACTGTCATTGCGAGGAAGCCTGAGCGAGCGTAGCGAGCGAGATGGCGACGAAGCAATCCCAGTATTAAATTCCTCGTGCATAGTTACGGGATTGCTTCGTCGCTCTGCGGAGCTCCTCGCAATGACATTTAACAATATAACAATATATTTATGAACAGCCATATAATCGAAACACTAAAACAACAAATCACCCAAGCTAAAATTGAGACGGAAGTTGAGAAAGTGGGACAGGTCGTCAAAATCGCCGATGGAGTCGCGACTCTGAGCGGGCTGACGAATGTCATGAGCGGAGAATTGATAGAATTTCCAAACCAAATTTTTGGCGTCGCGCTTAATCTTGAAGAAGACAGCATTGGCGCGATGATTTTGGGAGATTATCTGCAAATCAAAGAAGGCGATACCGTAAAAAGTTCTGGGAAAATTTTAGAAGTTCCCGTCGGCGAAGAGATGGTTGGACGAGTTGTCAATACTTTAGGACATCCAATAGACGGCAAGGGCGAAATTAAAACCGACAAGTTTTATCCTGTGGAAAAAATCGCGCCAGGCGTGATTACCAGAAAATCAGTAAACAGTCCCCTTCAAACAGGAATTAAAGCGATTGATTCAATGATTCCAATCGGACGCGGACAAAGAGAATTAATTATTGGAGACAGACAGACAGGAAAAACCGCCATTGCTATTGATACAATTATTAACCAAAAAGACAAAGATGTTATTTGCATTTATGTCGCAATCGGACAGAAAGAATCCAAAGTCGCCAGAATTGTCGCCAAGCTGGAAGAAAGCGGCGCGATGGAACACACAATTGTCGTCCTTGCTGGCGCTTCTGATCCGGCTTCTATGTCCTACATTGCTCCCTACGCTGGTTGCGCAATGGGAGAATATTTTATGGATCAAGGCAAAGACGCTTTAATTATTTACGATGACTTAAGCAAACACGCCTGGGCGTATCGGCAAGTTTCTTTGATTTTAAGACGACCACCAGGAAGAGAAGCTTATCCGGGAGATATTTTTTATTTACATTCTAGATTATTAGAAAGAGCGGCAAAGCTGAGTAAAAAATACGGTAGCGGATCTTTGACCGCCTTGCCAATTATTGAAACGCAAGCAGGCGATGTCTCGGCTTACATTCCGACTAATGTTATTTCTATTACAGACGGACAGATATTTTTGGAAACTGATTTATTTTATCAAGGAATTAGACCAGCGGTAAATCCGGGTATTTCCGTTTCCCGTGTCGGCTCTTCCGCTCAAACAAAAGCAATGAAAAAAGTCGCTGGAAAGTTAAGATTAGAACTGGCCCAATTCAGAGAACTCGCCGCTTTCGCGCAATTCAGTTCTGATTTGGATAAAGAAACAAAGCAACGAATTGAACGAGGAAAAAGATTAACAGAAGTTTTAAAGCAAGATCAATATGTCCCAATGTCAACCGAATCGCAAGTAACAATAATCTTCGCCACAGTTAATGGATTTTTGGATGATATTGAAATTGAAAAAGTAAAGGATTTTGAAAAAGGGTTATTAGAATATATGGAAGAAAAACATAAGGATGTTTTAGATGGGATTAGGGAAGATGGGGATATTTCGGACGAGGGGAAATTGAAAGAGATTGTTGAGAAGTTTAAGAAGAGGTTTGTGAACTAATCAAAAAACCCTGCTTTACACAGAGTTTCTTGATGTAATTCTGATTGCTATCCAAAGTTGACTATTACCAGTATAGCAGATTTAAAGATCCTATCAATAGCACTAATATTTTTCTGCTCGTTGAAATTTAATTTCCCTTTTTTCATTTCACAATATTGTTGTGAAGTGAAAAAAAAGAAAAAAGAGAGAAAAAATTGTGCGGTCTGTGGTCTTTGTTTTCTACTCCAACTTAAACATGGCAGTAGAATTAACAAACTTCACGAAAGTTAAAGTTTGTCCAGACGAAAGCGTGATACTCTCATTCTTTTGAAGATCAGCAGTCCATCTAATAAAGATGGAATTCCTTTTCAAATCTTTATAAGAAACATAAAAATCTGTTCCTGGAATCTCGACTGCCGGTTCTCTCAGCACCACAAACTCCTCATGATGGCAAGCCCTGTCAATAGACAGATTAATCTCTCCTGAATCGGAGAAATTAAGGAACTTTATTACAGTTCCCTTGTCTGTTATATAAGACTCGCCCAGTCTTATAAGATGAGGACCATGGCTGATCCTCACTGAGTCCACTTTACCAAAATTTTCAAAGTAATCTTCAGTTCTTATCTGAAGAATATATCCTTCGGGCAACTCATCCTCTGTGATGAATTCGGTCTCAGTGGCCTTCTCGTAATATGTCGTGGCAAGCACGAACGCTATTATGAAAAACATAGCGGTAAAAAATATTGCATTGTACTTGTTCATAAATAATCACCTATCTATATTCCTAATCAGAAGTTCGGCTAAGCCATTGAATCTTCTTCATTTTTAGGACAGTAAGCTAATCGTAATTTTATTATAATCAACTTACTGCCCTGAAGAATAATTTTTCTCTCTTTTTTCAAAGAACTCGGCGTTAATTCTATCCCTTATAATAAACAACAGAATTAAACGCACTGATTACGCTATGTTTAGCATAACGGGAAATTGTATCATAAATTCATAAACCTGTCAAGACTATGCAATCCACCCAGCAAATTAGAAGACAAATCCAGTCAACAAAAAATACCTCCCAAATTACAAAGGCAATGGAGATGGTTTCGGCTGCGAAGATGAGAAAAAGTCAGGAGGCCGCTTTGATGGCGAGACCTTACGCCGAAGGAGCGTTGCATATTTTGGAAAATGTGAGTGAGTCAATTGAACCGAGGAAGCATATTTTGTTGGAAAGAAGAGAAACGAAAAATGTCTGCCTTTTTGTTGTTACTTCTGACAAAGGATTGTGTGGCGGACTAAACAGCGGCGTTATTAAAGAAGCATCAAAGATAATCAAAGAAAATGAAGCGAGAAATATAAAAGTAAGCATCGTCGCCATCGGCAAAAAAGCGGAAAGTTATTTTAAGAAAACAAAAAATGATGTCATCGCAATTTTCAACGGCATTGGCGATTCAGTGGAACTGAAAGAAACTTTGCCCATTTCAAAATTACTGATAACCGATTTTAGAGATAAAAAATTTGACAAAGTGATGGCGATTTACACTAATTTCGTTTCCACTTTAAAGCAGGACACAAGAGTCAAAACTATTCTGCCAATTACAAGAAGAAGCTTGGAAGAAACGATAGAAGAAATAGAAGATATTATTCCGAAAGACAGTAAAGACGGAAATGGCAATAATAATTTAGAATACAAATTTGAACCATCTTCCAGCGAGGTTTTATGCAAACTGCTCCCAAACCTAATTGAAATCCAGTCTTATCACATTATCTTAGAATCCAACGCCTCCGAACATAGCGCCAGAATGGTCGCAATGAAAACTGCCACAGACAGCGCGCGGGATATGCTGGAAGATTTGAATTTGTCGTATAATTATATTAGACAACAGAAGATCACACAGGAGATTAGCGAGATTTCAGCGGGGGTAGCGGCGCAGGAGGGATAGTTAAAAGTTCATAAAGTTATAAAGTTCATAAAGTTGACGAATTAATTACTTTTTACTTTATAAACTTTATAACTT
Organism: bacterium; assembly: GCA_030638825.1. Taxonomy (GTDB): domain Bacteria; phylum Patescibacteriota; class Minisyncoccia; order JAHIHE01; family JAGLIN01; genus JAGLIN01. The sequence goes on from DAOWDU010000031.1 coordinate 38,850, forward strand.
TCTACTAATCCTGTACTTTGAAAATCTAAAAATTGAGTTTTGGAAAAGCATTTGAAATGCTTTAAAAAAACATAAGGAGGGTATTAATTGAGAATAAAAAATAATGCAGAAAGAATAATAGAAAGAATGGGACTAACACTAATAGGCAATATTAGTATTAAAGGAATAGAAATAACAGAAAAAGAAATAGGGTCTTTAATATTCAAATATGGTAACTATTCTTTTTTTATGGATTCAAGCACATATATGGTTTATGGAATTAGACCAGGAAAAATGAAAAGAATAGGAAAGCTTGTTGTTTCGGAAAGCAATCATCTAGGAATAGAAAGATAAAAATTTCTATTTCTTATTTTTCCAAACCCCAATTTTAAAAACTTGTTAAAATGTTTAAATGTTAATATGTTAAAATGAGTATTATGAACACAGGAAAAATTATTCAAATTATCGGCGCGGTTGTTGATGTGGAATTTCCAGATCAATTGCCAGCGCTCTATAACGCGATCACAACAAAAACAGCAGACGGAAAAGAATTAACTTTAGAAACCGTCCAGCATTTGGGAGCAAACAGAGTGCGGACCGTTTCTATGAGTTCAACAGATGGACTGCAAAGAGGAGCGGAAGTAGAAGATACCGGCTCCCCTATTTCTATGCCCGTCGGCGAAGAAGTTTTGGGACGGATGTTTGATGTGCTCGGCAATCCGATTGACGAAATAAAAGACGGAAAAACCGCGAAAAAAAGATTGCCAATTCATCGCGAAGCGCCAAAATTTATAGATCAATCAACGAAAACAGAGATTTTTGAAACGGGAATAAAAGTAATTGACCTTATCGCTCCTTTCACTAAAGGCGGAAAGGTAGGATTATTCGGTGGCGCTGGAGTCGGAAAAACCGTTTTAATTCAGGAGCTGATTAGAAATATCGCCACCGAACACGGTGGCTATTCCGTTTTTGCTGGTGTGGGAGAAAGAACAAGAGAAGGAAATGATTTATATCATGAAATGAAAGAAAGTGGCGTTTTGAAAAAAACCGCGATGGTTTTCGGGCAAATGAACGAAGTGCCAGGCGCCAGACAAAGGGTCGCGCTTTCCGGACTTACTATTGCTGAAAATTTTCGGGATGAAATGGGAAAAGATGTTTTGCTTTTTATTGATAATATTTTCAGATTTACTCAAGCTGGTTCCGAAGTCTCCGCGCTTCTTGGAAGAATGCCTTCCGCGGTCGGCTATCAGCCGACTCTCGCCGAAGAAATGGGAGAACTACAAGAAAGAATTACTTCCACAAATAAAGGTTCTATAACTTCCGTTCAGGCGGTCTATGTCCCAGCTGACGACTTGACCGACCCCGCGCCAGCAACAACCTTCTCTCATCTTGATTCAACGGTGGTTTTAGCAAGGTCTCTCGTAGAACTTGGAATTTATCCCGCAGTTGATCCATTAGAATCAACTTCTTCCGTTTTAGATCCAAATATAGTCGGCAAAGATCATTACAACACCGCCCGCGAGGTTCAGAAAATTTTGCAGAGATATAAAGATTTGCAAGATATTATCGCTATTCTAGGAATGGAAGAATTATCTGACGAAGACAAACTCACCGTCTCCCGCGCTCGTAAAATTCAAAAATTTCTATCTCAACCATTTTTTGTTGCTGAGGTTTTCACTGGAACTTCTGGAAAATATGTCTCTCTGGCAGATACAATTAAAGGTTTCCAAGAAATTTTAGAAGGCAAGCATGATGAGAGAAATGAGAATGATTTTTATATGAAAGGCGGGATTGAGGAGATTGGGAAATAAAAACAACGAGGGTTCCATAGTCTCCGCAGAGCTGTGGAACCCAGAATGCAAGGATTGCAAATGCGGTGCCACAGCCTAACTCCGCTACGGCTCCGTTTCGGACTACGGCACCGTCATTCCGTCACCTCACCTCAAACCAACAAAAAACAGCTCTTTTAAAAAAACTGTTCTTCTGAACTTTGAAATTTAATTTCCCTTTTTTCATTTCACAATTCTGTCATCTTGAGCAATGTCGTCCTAAACCTGTCGAAGAATTGTCAAAGGATTGTGGAGTGAAAAAAAGAAAAAAGAAAAAAATTTACTTAAGATCTGGCATGCTCATAATGCAATAAGCACATCCGCATTTAGAGCAATTGCCACCCCATGTTTGTTCTCCATTTAGGATGGATTCGTATATTCTCACTTCAAACATCTCGCTTGCCTCGCAATAAGGACAAGTAGTCTTTGCATCAATAATAACTGGCATAAAATCCATTTTATTCACCTCCTACTAATATAAATTATTACGATTAACATAAAAAGTAATTCTTTTCCTTTTTTCAAAGAACCCCGCAATCAATCTTATTTCTTTTTTAAATAAAACCAATCACATCGTTTACGCTATTTTTAGCATAACACCGCATTCTATCATAACTTTAAACTTATGTCAACCCCAAAAATAAACCTCCAAATAATCACCCCTGAAAAAATCGCTTATAAAGATAAAGCGGATCAGATTACTTTGCCGACGGGAGATGGGGAGATAACCATTATGGCAAATCATATCCCGCTGATTAGCACGATGAAGCACGGGGAATTAGTTATTAAAAACGACGGGAAAGAAATTCCAATGGCAGTTTGCAATGGGTTTATTGAAGTGAAAAGAAACTGCATAATTATTATGACCGATATCGCCGAACGAGTGGAAGAAATTGATGAGCAAAAAGCGGAAGAAGCAAAGAAAAAAGCGAAAGATTTATTAAAAGAAAAAGACAGAATATCTGATGTTGCGTTTGCGGATGCGACAGCGTTGTTGGAAAAATCGCTGGCGAGGATTAGAGTGGCGAGGAGAAGGAAACGAAGGTAAACAAATTTCTAATTTTCAATTTCTAATTTCTATTGAATTTCTAATTCTTTAATTTCTAAATTTTTTATTATTTAAAATGTTGTTTGAAAATTTAGTTATTGAAAATTTAGTTATTGAAAATTTAATAGAAATTGAAAATTAGAAATTAGAAATTAATTATGAATGTTCAACAAGCTCTCAAAGCTTCCGCTAATAAATTGAAATTACAAAACATCTCCTCTTTCGTTCTTGATGTAGAAGTTTTATTGTTGGAAGCGTTGAATAGAAATAACAACGCCCCTCACCCCAGCCCTCTCCCGCGGGGAGAGGGAGCTAAAAATAAAAGTTGGTTGTATTTGAATAATGAATATATTTTAAATAAAAAAGAAGAAGAATTATTTAATGATTTTATAAAGCAGAGGTTAGAAAATAAACCAGTTGCTTATATCATCAATAAAAAAGAATTTTACGGGTATGACTTTTATGTTGATAAAAATGTTTTAATCCCCCGCCCCGAAACGGAATTAATGATTGAAGAAGTTTTGAAAATTTTATCTGGAGTTCACACTTTAGTGTGTAAAAATTCAGACACAAATAAAATAAATTCCTACAGGTTAAAACCTGAACTCCAGAATTTTAATTTAATAGACATCGGCACAGGATCAGGATGTATCATTATAAGTATTTTAAATGAATTAACAAAAAATAAAATTAATAAAATTATTTACAACGCTTACGCAAACGATATTTCTTTAGAAGCGATTAATGTAGCAAAAATAAATGCGAAAAAATATAATCTAAATAAAAAAATAAGATTTATTAAAGATGATTTTGAAAAGTTTTTAGATAAAGAAGATATTTATACTTCTGATAAAATTATTATCACCGCCAATTTGCCCTACATAAAAAATGGCGACTATAAAAATCTTTCTGAAAATGTAAGAAAATACGAACCTAAAATCGCGCTCACAGCGGGAAAAAACGGCTTAGATTATATAGGAAAATTAATTAATTTAATATCTAAAAAACAACTAAAATCAAATCAGAAAATATACTTATTTCTTGAAGCCGATCCAGATCAGATGAGTGAAATAACGGCTATTTTAAGGGAAAGGTTAGCTAATGTAGATGTTGAAATTATTAGAGATTTGAGTGGTAAAGAAAGGATTGTTAAATTATTATTTGGAAATTAATTGAAACTCGTAGAAATTTGTTGAAATTAATTGTTGTTTAAAAAATACAATTGAATTTCTATAAATTTCTACGAGTTTCTACAAATTTCTATATGCGCAGCAATTTAGACAAATCTAAAACACGGCTATCATAAACCGTGCTTAGATTTGCAAAAAATTATTTTCTTTTTTTAACAGTTTTTCTTTTGGCTGGTTTTCTTTTAGCTGGTTTCTTCGCAACTTTTTTCTTCGCTGGTTTTCTTTTAGCAGTTTTTTTAACAACTCTTTTCTTCGCTGGTTTTTTCACAACTTTTCTTTTAGCTGGTTTCTTCGCAACTTTTTTCTTCGCTGGTTTTCTTTTTGTAACCACAGCGCTCACCTCCTTTCTTTTTAAATGTTTTTCGAAAATAAATCCCAAAAAATATTTTTAAAATTACTTTTTATTTTTTTCTAACTTAATTATAACAATAAAAAAATATTTAGCAATAGCAGTTTAAATAAAATGGAAAATTTTAATAACTTAATCTAAAATAAGAAAGGGGGTGGATAAAAAATAAATGGAAAGTGAAATTGAAACAACAGACTTTAATAAAAAAGGATGGATTGGAAAAATAAAAGACTGGAGCTATGAAAATTGGCAAACAATATTAGTTGTCTTGATCGTCTTGATTGTTGGAATGAGCGCGTATAATTATAACCAGCAAAATAATCTTTCTGGCAAAAATTCTAGTTCTGTAGCTATAGTAGATAATGATGAAACAGAAGTTGAAAATATTGACGAAGAAAAAACAAGTGAAGAAAATAATATAGATCAGGAAAAAATAGCAGAAGCTGATATTGAAAGTAAGGATCAAGCAGAAGCCGCTAAAGAAGACAATGAAATGGAAACAAACGCAAATGAGGAAAAAAATACAGAAGAAGAAAATAACCCAGTGATTTCCACTTCAAATGATTCTGGAAAAATCTACACGGTTTACGCAAATCGCGGAGAAGGAATAACTCACTTAGCAAGACGGGCTCTAAATGAATATTTGCAAGAAATTGGAGAAGAATCTGAATTAACCAAAGAACATAAAATTTATATAGAAGATTATCTTCAAAACAGAACAGGAACCGAAAGCATAGAAGTAAGCTATCAAGGAACTTTTTCAGAAAATTTGATAGAGGAAGCGGTTTCAAGCGCAAAACAATTGACACCGAATTCAATAAATAATCTTAGCAAATATATTAAATAAAATAAAAAATTTATAACGCTCTAAATATATAAACGCTTTTAAATTCAAATAAAAAAACTTGGATGAATTATCCAAGTTTTTTTGATATTTATTTTTTCAAATTTTCTAATCCGCTTTCTTAAGTTTATTTTCAATAAATTCTGTTATTTTTTCAGCAATTTCTATACAACCTCTCGCCTCGTTTTTGGAAAAAACTTTTATGTGACTCTCGGCAGGATAACGAGCAGGAATATATGATTGAGTTAACATTCTCAATTCTTTTTCAAATTGTGATAGATCAAGAAAGGATTTAGCTTTGTTAGCTAAAATATTAAGATTATGGATTTTATCTTTTTTGCTAAGTTTTCCCTTACTCGCTAATATCGTCGCCTTTATATATTTTTCAACCGCCTGTTGACACAAACAACAAATTTGACTATAAAATTCTGTTTCTTTAAAAGAGGCTTTTGCAAACAACAAATCGTCTTTTCCTTTATATATCCAAGCACCTACTAATTCTTCATTTATATTTCTTTTCATAAATTAATTTTCCTTTATTATTTATCTCCTTAAAAAAGTAATATTTTTTTTTCAGCCCGCTTTCCCATTCTTTTGGCGTGTAAACTAAAATATCTGTTCCCATTTCCGAACTAATAACTTTAGCAACATCGAAAAGGCGAGAGCCAAATCTTCTTCTAGTTTTTTTAATTACCAATAAATCTACATCACTAGATAAATTGGGTTTTCCATAAGCATAACTACCAAAAAGAATAATTCTTTCTGGTTCGTAATTTTCAACAATCTGTTTGGTGATTTTTTTTATCTCTTGATTGGCTCTTGTTTTAGTCATAAGATTTATTTAAGTTCTTCGACATATAAACTTGTGTAAAGCATAACTTTGTCTGGATAGAATAAAAATCGTTGCCAGTTGCTTCCCGCAAAATACATTCCCGCCGCTTTATATTCAGCATTATAATCCCCTTGTGTCACTCCTGGAACTTTAGCAAGTTTCACGGCCATAGACGCAATGGCATCTGTTAAATCCCACGGATCAGGAGGGTGGTTGCCTGTAACTTCCGAAACTTGCACTTTATATGCCATCCAAGTTTTCGGCATCATTTGTGCTGGTCCCATCGCCCCACCCCAGCCAGGATATTTTGATGGTTTTCTGCTTACGGGCATTGCGTTGGGATCATATCCAAGTTCCGCTGTAATCGCTTCAAAAGTAGCCCGATTGCTCGGACGCATATCAACTAAATAAGTTCCGCCTCCAACATTTGTTCCTAAACTTGATTCAACTCTCAATATTCCCAATAAAAACTCTGGGCGAACTCCCGTTAATGAAGAAATATATTTAGCAGCTGAAAAAGCATCAGTAAATTCTATCTTTTGTCCTAAACTTTGTAAATCATGCAACTGAGCTCTAAGCGATGGTAAAATATTTTTATTCTCCTCCAATAATTTCTGAAATTTATTTTCTTCTCCCTCCGTGATTTCTAAAAGTTCATTTTTCTGATTTTTTAAATCGTCCAAAGAATTATTTTGATCAATTCGCAATTGAACTAACTGATGGCGTTCTTCATTTTGTTTTTCAAGTTCTTCTTTCTGTAATTTTGCTTCCTCTTTTTCATTTTTAAGATTAATTATTGTTTCAAATATCTCATCTTTCACAGATTCTACGGCGTCAACTTCGTTAAAAAAAGCAGAAAAGCTTTTTCTAGTTACTAATATTTCAAACCTGGAATCTTGTTCATAAGAATAAAGAAGCTGAACAAAATCTTTTAGAAGCGCTCTGTCTTTTTCAATTCTTATTCCGCTTTCATCTATTTTATTCTCGGTCTCTTCTATCTCAAACTCTGTTTCTTCAGTTATTAATTTTGTTTCCTTAACTTCTAATTCGTTTTTGTAGATTCTGCTTTTATAGATAGAAACTTCACTTTTTAGCGTCCTCGTTTCTTTCTGTTTAGCTTTTATTTCTAAAACTTGCTGATCAACTTCGCTTTCCAATTTCCTAATTTTTTCTCTTAATTCATCCATTTTTTTCTGATTTTCTTCCGCCTCTTCTGCGCTAATCTCTTTATTATCATTTTCTGAAGATATTATTTTATTCAGAGGAAACGCGAAAAATAAAATAACCAAAAACAAACCGCTCAACAAAATTGCTTTGCGGTTGTTTAAGAAAATATTGTTATATATTTGTCGCATAAATAATGTAACAATTTATTTTTTATTTTTCTTATCTTCTTTCTTATTTTCTTTTTTATCTCCCTCTTTAATTTCTTCTTTCTTGTCTCCTTCCTCAGAAGATTCTTCATCTTCTTTCTTCTCTTTCGCGCTTTCTACTCCTTCAACTTTTTCTTCAACTCTTTCTTCAAGTTCTTTCATTTCTTTTTCAGTCCTTGGAGGAGTAACATTTACAACCGCTTCTTCCACATCCGCCACAATTTCTATCTCATCAGAAATTTTTAAATCTTTAATTCTTATAATATCATCTATATGTTCTAAAACGGAAAGATCGACTTCAATGTCATGAATGAGATTCTTTGGCAAACACTTAATTTCAAGCATATCGTGACTTTTTACAAGAATTCCACTTTCGTTTTTAATCGCTGGAGATTCTCCGGTAAATTTGATAGAAACTTTGGTTGTGATTTTTTTATCCATTCTCACCTGATATAAATCAAAATGAATTATATTATCGTTCACAGGATCAGTTTGATAATTGTTGATAATCACTTTTCCTATTTCCTTGTCGTCAATTTTAAGATCAATTAGAGTGCTCTCTCCAGCCTTGCTAAATACATCTTTAAAATCTTTTTCATTGATTTTTATTGACACATTTTTACTTTTTGGCCCATAAACAATCCCAGGAACACAACCTTCTTTCCTAAGTTTGTTTGTTTTTCTCCCTGTCAATTTTCTCGTTTGCGTGGATATTGATAGTGCTTCCATAGTTATTATTTTAAATTATAAAATCAAATCATCTATCTTCTCTCTAAAAATTGATGCATTTCTAAAACATCATCGTATTCAATATAACTACTTTTTATATTTTTCAAATCACTTTCTGTAATGTCGGTCATCATGCTGACAGAAGTTATTCCTAGAATTCCAGTCATAATTACCATCATCATAGAACTCCTACATTTCTGACAGCTAAGATAAACGGTTATCATCCCGTCTTTTTTATCAATCATTTTTACATTCTTTTTGTCATATTTGAAATCACACATTGGACAATTTGTTATTATCTGCAAACTGGCCATTGAATTTGATTTTTTCATAATTTTTATTTTTAGGTTATTTTAATCTAAATTTTGCCGTCTTTTTCTACTTTTCAAAATACCGCCAATATAGCTAATACTAATACAGAACAGAGGCAATGTCAAGATAAATTTCGTTGTTTAATCGCTTTTCTCGCAACTTCCCGATCATCCCAAGGAACCTTCTTCTCGCCGCAAATTATAAACTGCTCCGCGCCTTTTCCAGTTATCATAACCAAATCATCTTTTTCAGCTATCTTAACCGCTTTTTCTATTGCCTCTTTTCTGTCTAATATTCTGAATAAATTTTTATCTAAATCTTTATTTTTAATTCCCGACATAACCTGATCCATAATTTTTTCTGGATTTTCACTATAAGGATCTTCATTTGTTACAATTACAATATCAGCAAACTCATCAGCAATAGCGCCCGCTTTTGATCTGTAAGTCTTATCTCTGTCTCCCGTTCCTCCCAAAACCGCAATCATTTTATTTTTTAGATGCGGCTTAACCGCTTCATAAACTTTTTTCAAAGAATCTGGCGAATGAGCATAATCAACGATAACTTCAAAATCTTGTCCCTCATCAATTTTTTCTAACCTGCCTGGGATATTCCTTATAAATTCTAACGCTTTTTTAATTTTAACTGGCTTTATATTTTCCGCTAAGCCGACTGCTGTTGCCGCTAGAGAGTTATAAATATTAAATTCGCCAATCAGCGACAATTTTACAGCCACTTGTCCTTTGTCAGTTTTAATATTAAATTCTGTTTCTTTTTCTTTTAAAGTTATGTCTGTCGCTTTAATTAATTTTACATTATTTACTTCTTTATATCCCTTTAAGCTAAAAGCGTATTTGTCTACTTTTTCAAAATTTAAGAAACTTTTTAAATCTTCATCATCATAATTTATGATTAAATTTTCCAAGTTTTTCGTAAGCAAAGCGTTATGAGAATTTTTGTAATTCGCGTAAGTCTTGTGATAATCAAGATGGTCGCTCATCATATTCGTCAAAACAACTGTTTTATATGGAACCCCCCAATGCCGATATTGAACAAGTCCGTGCGAAGAAATTTCCACAATGACATAATCACATTTTTCTTTTACTGCTTTCGCCAAAAACTTTTGAAAATAAAATGGCGAGGTTGTTGTCAGCTTCACATCATTAAGCCATTTTTTCCCGCCGATCTGAAAATTAGCGGTAGAAAGCATTGCGACTTTATATCCCCCTTCTTCCAAAATCTTTGCGATCATATTAACAGTTGTCGTTTTCCCTTTTGTTCCCGCAACGCCGATCGCCCTTATTTTCTTTCCAGGAAAACCATAAACAATTACCGCCAAAATCGCTCTCATTTTGTGGGTAAATAAAATAAATTTATAAGGAATTATTTTTCTTAGGATTTGTTTTAATTTGTATAACATCTAAATAGTTTAAGCAAATTTAGTAAAGTATATCAGATTAACGCGCTTTTATCAAATTTTGCAATTGCTTTATGAATACCGCTTCCGTATTGAAGCGCTTTTTTATTTTGCGTTAATATTTCTTCTGGCAAATAATTTTTGAACGCTTCACGCAAAATGTATTTATTGATGCTATTTTTTATTTTCAATTCTGGACTGATTTTGATCGCCAATTCCACAACTTCTTTTTCCAAAAAAGGACAAACTATATTAACACCAAAATAATTAAAAACTTGTTCATTATACTTCAAATTCGTTTCAGCTATATTTTTTATATCTTGAAATAAATCCTCTTCCAAATTGTTCGTTTTTTTATATCTATTATAACCAGCAAAAAGTTCGTCAGCGCCTTGTCCTAAAATAATATTTGTATAATTTCTTTTTTGCAGTTCCTCGGAAAGAATTACAAAAGGCGTATTTAAATCAAGCACCATTCTATTCTTTGTTTCCAAAATATCAATTGTCTTTTTTAAATACTTTTTCAAATCAAGTTCGTCAAAATAAATAATATTTAATTTCAAATTTAAAAGTCCAGCATTTTTTTTAGCATTTTTAACATCATAAGAATTCTTAAAACCAAAACAAAACAAAACTGGTCTATTATATTTAGAAACTAAATAAGTTAAGACAGAAGAATCAATCCCGCCTGAAAAAGCGACAGGGATTTCTTGATAGCCTTTAACTAATTTTTTTACTGAATCATCCAAAACCTCAAAGAGCCGATATTTTATATTTTCATCATAAAATAAACTTTTTGGTTTTTGAAGTTTTTTGAAATTTACGAGCATAATTTTATTAAAATAGATTTTATAAAATTCACTATAGTTCCATACCCTAGGGTATGGAACTATAGCAAATAAATAGATTTATTTACCTCTCCCAATCCAATAAGCGACAATCCCGAAAGCAACTGAAACATTCAATGATTCTTTTTGCCCGCGCATTGGGATGTCAATAATTTTGTCCGATCTGTTTAATAAAGATTTTCTGATACCGCTGCTTTCGTTTCCGATAATTAAAGCAAGGGGAAATTTTGGCTTAAAATCAGTATAATTTACACTTTTTGAAGTTTGTTCTAGAGACACGATCTGATACCCTTCTTTTTTTAATCTTTCAACTAATCGCCAAGATTGTTTTGCATATTCCCATTCAACATATTTCTGCGCGCCAAGAGCTACTTTAGAAATTTTTCTTTCCGCTTTTTCAGTGTCAGGTTTTCCTGTGATTCCGCATAAATACACCTTTTCAATTCCAACTCCATCCGCCGTTCTAAAAACGGAGCCTACATTAAACAGGCTCCTTAGACTATCACAAATTACTACAAAGTTTTTCATTTAATAAAATTCAGGTTATAAGTTATTCGTTATCAGTTGTCGGTTAATTACATTCCCATCATTTTCCTCGCTAATTCTTCGTATTCTTTTCTTTCCTGCGAAGACATTTTTCTTAATCTTTCCATCATTTCCAACTGGCTTGGATTTTCTTTTCCGCCCATTAATTTTTTCATCTTCTCCGCCATTTCCTGCTGTTCGTCATAGCTCATATTTTGCATATTCTCCATCGCTTTCATCGCCATCTCTTTTTGCGCGCCCTCTGGCATATCTTTTAATTGCTTCTCCATTGCTTTGTCCATCACTTTTTTCCCTACTTTAGTTTTGGCAAATTTCATCGCGCCCTTGCCAACGACTTTTTTGATTGAGTCTTTGATTCCCATAGTTTTAATTTAGTGGATTAATTAATATTTACTCTTATTTACATTTTAACATAAACAGACAAAACGCTGACAGTGTATCAAGATCTTTTATTTTTCCTGATTTGATTAATTTCTTAACTTCTGAAATTTTAAGCTTTTTTCTCTTTATTCCACCCGCCTTTTCTATCTCGTCAGGTTTTTGTTCGCCAAGCTTTAAATCTTCTGCCAAAAAAACATGCGCTTTTTGATTAGAACATCCATAATTAGCGTAAAACCAGCCCAGCTTTCTAAATTTTTTTGCTGTTATTCCCGCTTCTTCTTTTAATTCTTTTTTTGCAGCCTGCAATAATGTTTCTTTTTTCTCTACTGCTCCCGCGACAACTTGAAGTAACTTTGATTTAGTTGTATATCTATACTGTTCTATTAAATAAAAACAGTCACCCTCTTTTGCAATTACAACAACATAATAATCACTTCTCTTTAAAATATAATATTTATGTTTTTTTCCATCTGATGTTATAAAATCTTCGTCAAGAATTTTCAAATACTTGCATTTATAAGCAACTTTTGATTTTATTGTTTTCCAGTTTTTCATAAATTACTATGAGTTACTTAATTTCTTCCCCTCTCCAACGCCAACATTCTCCCCATCAATCTGATCAATTATTTTACTTAACTGCCTCGTCCTTACCCCAGATACTTTATCATACTGCAAAGATAAAGATTTCAGTTTATTTCCAAGATGATCAAACTCATTGTTATACTTATTAAATTCCTCTTTAAACTTGCCAATTAAATTCACGACCCGATGCAAGTCTTCTTGGATTTTGAAATTATCATACGACTGATGAATTATTCTCAAGAAAGTGATAAAAGAAACAGGACCGACAATCGCTACTTTTTTGTTATTCGCTTCTTCAACGACATCATATAATTTATCGTTAATAACGCTGAAAATCATTTCGTTGGGAACAAATAAAATCACAAAGTCCAAAGTTTTTTCTTCAGGATTAATATAGTCTCTATTTGTAATCTGCTTGATTTTTTGCTTGACATCCGTTTTGAATTTCGCAAAATATTCTCTTTTTTCTTTCTCACTTTCTACTTCCTGATATTTCTGCAAATTGCTGTACGGAAATTTAACATCAATATTTACTTTAGTTTTGTCAGGCAAATAAATCGTAAAATCAGGACGATTAGCGTTTGTTTCCTGACTGAGATTGCTGTCGTAATTTATACCTTTCACAAACCCAGCAATTTTTAATAAATTCTCCGCCACTTCTTCGCCATATTTTCCACGAAGCTGATTGTTAGATAAAATATTTTTCAAATTCTCTGTTGAATCTTTCAACTTCCCCGTGATCATTTTATGTTCCGCGATGACCGTTTTTAAATTTGAAAATTCACTGATTCTCGCTTTCTCTGTATTTTCTATTTTCCTCTGACTATTGCTTAATCCACGATCTATTTTTTCAATCAACTCTTTAATCGCGTCTTTCTTACTATTAAAATACTGCTCGTTCCTTTTCATCTTCTCGTCACTCAATTCTTTAAATCTTTCCCTCTCTTCTTTTAATGTTTCCTTATTTCTTTCTTCCAACATTTTCAAATTCCTCTCCGCCATTTTCTCGCTAAAATTAGCTAAGTAGTTAACAATTGGTTTTTTGAATAACAAAAATAGAACAGCTAAAACTGTGACTAATGCTATAATTGTTATTAATATTTGTTCAAGCATAGTTTATTTTTAACTTCTTCATTCTATCATAAGTTTCAACTTATATCAAAAAAAATAATCAGTCTCATTCTGAAACTGATTAATGTTTATTTTTTCTCCTCACGGCAATTGCTATTATTAATGTAGCGATTGCCGCCAAACCAAATCCCATTCCTGGTGTTTCGGGAGTGGGGATTATTTGACTTTCGGGAAGATAAAAACATGTTGGAGCGCAAGTTGGCTGCGCTTTTGGCGGTATTGACACCAATGTTGATGTCGGTGCTGGCGTGCTAATTGTTATAGCCTCTTCTATAACATTCACCACAATAACATCCTTATCAGAAAGACTTTCTGAATCTTCTGAAAATCCAGTATCAATAACAGTCAGTTCAATCTCATGTAGTCCAGTCCTGTTAAACATCACATTAAAAGTCGGACTATTTGAACTTCCTAGATATTCACCATAAGTTAGATCGTACCACAAATAACTGCTTATTACCTCCCTTAAAATATTACCATCAGGATCCCATGATCTACTACCGTCTAAAGTAAACTCCTTGCCATAGATAGCAATTTTTTCAGTAGCAGAAGCATCAGCAATTGGCGGATCAGGTTCAACTTCTTTGGCATGAAAGTTTTGCCAAGCTATTCCTTTTTCCCCAAAACGATCCGTAACTTCAAGAGAGACATTATATAACTCCCCAGAATTCTCAACAGTAAAGGATATATATTTCCTTGAGGAGGTAGTTATTTCTTCTTCTCCCCGATTAGTTATCTTACTTATCTTCCAATTCCAGCTAACAATTTCATCATCTTCTTCATCGCCTCTTTGTCCTGTTGTTGAACCAGATTTAATCTGAAATCTTTTCCCCTCATAAATTTGAACGGGTAAAATTATTTCAGACTTTGGAGGTGAATTAGAACTGGACGATTTTATCTTTACTTCAATTTCTTTGCGATTACTTTCGTCACCACATAAATTTGAAGCAATAACACCTATCTCGTGATTACTTTTCGCTTTAGAAGAAATAACTTTGAAAGTTATTTTTCCTTTATCTCCAGTTTTCCGAAATATTTCGGAATCATAATCCCAATTGTAGGTTATCGTCCCATAGTCCTTATCACTTAAAATAACTTCCACTGAGATCTTATCTCCTATAACGAGATAATCATAATTACTATTTGTTCTATTCTTCAATTTTTCTATGTACGGGACAGGATTGTTCTTAACATAAAATACAACCTCCTCCGTATCACTCATCCCACCATTATCAATTATTTTTAAAGTAATTTTATAAGTATCAGGATTTGTGATAAACGGTTTTCCTAAAGTAGCTCTAATACCTTCAGCTACAAGTTGATCGCCATAATACCATTCATATTTTACAACCTGACCATCTGGATCATAAGATCCAGAAGCATCAAGTGTTATGCTTTGACATTCACAAGCAAAGCACAAATTAGGATTAACACTCGCTTTAGCAACAGGCTGATCATTAACTGCCATCGCAGTTGGCAAAAACAGTAATAATAATAGCACTGACAGTGTCAACTTCATACTTAATTTCCTCTTCATTTTCACTAAAAACCACTTCCTTTTGTTTTATTCAATTATATAAAGACCATCATCTTTTATTTCAAAGACTTTTCATTATAACTCAAATCTCATATTTGTCAATGGTTGCGCATTAAAAATATCAAAAAAAACCGACTCAATAAAAGCCAGCGTTTTTATAATTAAATCCATACACTTTCAAACCATCCAATCGCCATGCCATGCATAACAATTTAATAATACAACAATCTAACAATTTATTTTCTCTTTCTCTTCATAATCCTAAAAACTCCATAAACATCAATCAAAATAGCGCCGGCAAAAATAGCGACGAACTTCCAGTAATTTTTTTCCGATTCATCAAGATCTTTGATTGGACGATCAACAATATTTTTTGACCGAATAGACGCCAAGTTCGCGGAATTAGAAACGGAGTCAATAAGATTGACAAAGAAAATTTCATTGTCAGGAACTTGTCTGATGAAAGTTGAGGAGACAAAATCAGAATCACCAAGGACAAATAATGTACCGCTTTCTGAATCTTCGTTTTTAGATTGAGAAACGGCAGCAACTGTTTTTTTAGATCCACTAACAAAAGACAAGTAACTATCTGGGAGAAGATTATAATTTTCTGACACTGTTTCGCCTTGGTTAGTTGAACTTAAAATAGGTCTGGCAAAATAATCATTATTTTCAGAAAGGGTCAGTGATGACGACCAAGGAAACATTATTGACTGGATATTTGACAGCGCTGGATGATCGCCGAAATTTTCACTTACTAATTTTAGCCAGAAAGGATACGGCTTGCTTACTGAGAAAAATCCTTGCTGATAAGTTATATTAAAATTTGATTTGTCATAAACCAAGTTATCATTAATTTCAATCCCGTATTTTTTTGTTAGTTCGTTTAAATTATTTTTCACAGGCTGGGCTTCCAAATTGCCTTGCAAATTCGGACTTATTGTTTCTGTCAAAACAATTAAGTTCCCACCGTTTTTTATAAAATCATCAAGAACAGAAATCTCTTCAGCTGTTATTTCCATCATCGGTCCAGCAATGATTAAAGTTATCGGTTCAATAAATTCTTTTATTTCTTCTTCCGCATCTTCTGCGCTGCTCATAGTTTTTTCAACATAAAATCCTTTTTGTTCTTCTGCGCTTTCTATTTTAACTTCCAAAACATCATACGATTTTACTAAATCTGGAATTTGCAAAATCTTCTCGCCATGTCCTTGTAAAAAAGCAACTAATTCTTTTTTCTCTTGAGAAACAGAAAAAACAGCGGAGATAAAATCATACTCCCAACTATCAATAGACTGAATCATCGGAATCGCTTCCCTTTTTGTTCCCTCTTCATTTTCGGAAATTATCTCTACGCCAAAGAAACCCTGTTTTACTTCATATTTATCTTTCTCAATAACATTGAACTGAATCTGCGGAATTCCCTTTTCAGCAAGCTCTCTTACTTTCTCTGTTGTATTTTCTGGCTCATAATAAGAAACTTTCAATTTTGATCCTGCGATATCCTGATACTGATTCATAAAATCTATCAGCTGTGTTTTGACACCAGCTACATCTTGCGGCAGATCTTTTGAAATATAAAAATTAACTTCAACTTCTTCCTCTAAATTTTTCAAAATATCTCTTGTCGCCTCTGAGGTCGTGTAAATTTTTTCTTCCGTTAGGTCAAAATAAAATGATTTTTGAGATGCTAAAAAATTGATAGCGATAAGGAACGCTAAAAAGATTAAGACGGAACTTAGGGAAGAATTTAATAGGTTTTTGATTTTTGGTAGTTTCATTTTGATTATTGTGAAATAAATTTATATCGCTATTCTTATTCTATCTGTGTTCTTCTGTGCCTTTAGTCAGTGTTTATCAGTGTCCTATTTTAAAGCATTCTAATAGCACACAGAAGAACACTGACCTTTCGGGCACTGACAAACACAGATACGCACTACGCTATTTCCACTTCTTCATCCCCACCACTCTCGCATTCAAAAATAAAAAAAATATAACTATTGATAAATAATAAACAATATCAGATAAAGAAATGACTCCTCTTAAAATTGAATTGAAGTGAGTTGAAAAGCTTAGAAATTTACCGATAAAGGCGATTGAATTTGGCAGTTGATCAAGAATAAGCGAATTGCCGATGATGTAAAATATAAAAATAATCGTCACTGTCAAAACAAAAGAAATAATTTGATTTTTCGTAATAGAAGAAATCCAGAGGCCGATGGCGATATAAGATGAGCCAAGAAGCAAAGCGCCAACATAACCAGCAATGATGATGCCCCGATCAGGATTGCCTATTTCTGTAACCATAATCGGAATAGTGATTGTCAGCAAAAGCATTATCGCTAAGAAAACAAAACTGGAAAGAAATTTGGCAAGAACAACTTCCGCTGTCTTCACTGGAAAAGTCATTAGAACTTCAACTGTGCCACTGCGTTTTTCTTCCGCCCAGGAAAACATTGTAATCGCCGGCAAAATAAACATAAAAATAATCGGCAGGAAATTAAAAAGGGATCTCGCAGACGCTTGTCCAACGATAAAAAACGACTGCATAAAAATCCACCCGCTCATCAGCAAAAAAACAGACACAACAATATAGCCCAGTGGGGAATTGAAATGGGAGTTTAGCTCTTTTTTTGTGATGGTGAGGATTTTGTTCATTTGGTTTTATTACTTCGTCAATTCTATAAACACATCTTCCAAATTCGCCTGCTGCCTTGTCAGTTCCAAAAGCCCGCTGTTTTCTTCAACAATAATTTTGGCAATATCTTTTCTAAGATCAAATTCCAAAGTAGTAGTAATTGTAATTCTATTGCCGTTGATTTCAACTTCTCTAATCCCTTCAATTAATTTTAATCTTGGAACTATATTAGTTCCCAACTCATCAACTTCAGCATTAATCATTGCTTGACTTCTATTTTTATTCTCCAATCTTTCTGGCGTATCGTCCGCGACAATCTTGCCTCTGTTAATAATCAAAATTCTTGAACAAGTTGCCTGCACTTCGGACAAAACATGGCTAGATAAAATAACCGTCTTTGATTTGCCAATTTCTTTAATCAAGTCCCTGATTTCAATTCTTTGATTCGGATCAAGTCCCGTTGTCGGCTCGTCTAAAATTACAATTCTAGGATCGTGGATAAGCGCCTGCGCGATTCCCACTCTCTGCCGATAGCCTTTTGACAAAATTGAAATTTCCGTATTTTGCTTATCTTCTAGTCCACACTTTTTTAAAACATTTAATATTTTTTCATTCAAATTATCTTTCTTAATTCCCTGCATTTTACCGACAAAACTTAAATACTCCCAAACGGTCATATCTTCATACAAAGGAGCGTTCTCCGGCAGATAGCCGATTTTGCTTTTAATCTCCTGCTGATAAAGCGGATTGCCAAGATCAAGTCCATCAATTTCAACTTTTCCCGAGGTTGGCTCAAGAAACATAACTAATATCCTAAGGAGCGTTGTCTTTCCCGCTCCATTCGGACCTAACACGCCGATTACCTCACCTTCCTGCATTTCAAAAGACACCCCGTCCAACGCGATAAGCTCCCCATATTTTTTTGTCAGATTCTCAACCTTTATCATTTTAGATAATATTTATTTTTTTCAATAATTTTATTCTATAACAAAATTTTAGATAATGCAAGGAAAATCTAGTTTTTTCGTTTTTTATTTCTCCTAATAATAAAATGCGTTATAAATCCAAATCCGAGCGCGACAACAATTAAAATCGCATAAAACAGTCTGGGAGAAATTACTTTATTGGATTCGTTTTCTATTATAGTAGGTTCCATAGAAATAGACAATGGGATTTTTACTCCTGCATTTGCCTGCAATCGCGTTTCTATAAGCGGCTTACTAACTACGGAAAGATTGGTCTTTAAAATTTGAGAAGTATTTTCTATACTAGCAGGATAAGCTGTAACGGTTACCCTCTTTCTCCCTCCTGCCTCCAAGGTAAAACTAGCAGGATTTGCTTTTATAGTTTCTATAAATTCATCTAGATATACTTCAAAAATCTGAACATCAGCAGTTGGATTAACAACGATCAATTCTTGAGACACAGATTTATTTGCTTCTATTACGAAATCTATTTTAGAAGGACTGACTTGAATGCCAGCTGCTTGCGATAAGGTTGGGAATGAGATAAAGATAAAGATAAGAATAAGAAAATTTTTCATAAATAGAAGATTATTTTATTTATTGCGCTATTGCCCAAAAAGTCAATTGCGCCGATTTTGCGCCATTTCCATCTGAGTAGCCAGCGGGAATAGAAAGTTCTACGGCTACATTTTGATTGCCATCTTGAGCAATATCAGTTTCAAAATTTTTCCAGGACACGCTATTCAAATCTAAATTTTCGGTAAAGAGGGAATCTCCGCTAACTAAAGCCTCTATGTGTATATCAGAAGTTCCATTGTTATTAAGCGTAATATTTTTGGTAGCAGAAGATCCAGAATTTAAATTACCAAAATCAAGATTGCTTGTATCAACAACAAAAGAAATTGTATCTTCGTTAGTGCTATCTCCTTCAACATCTCCATTTTCTATAGTTACGGTCAAATCAACGGAAGAACTTGCCCCCTGCCCAACTTTTAATAAAATAGAATTACTTCTAACATATCCTTCTTTTTGCGCGTGAATTTTATAAAATCCGTCCTGCAAAGAAATGCCCACTTGTCCGTTAGTATTAGTAGTAATCGTATCCACGCCAAAATAAACAGAAGCGCCAACAAGAGGAGACCAAGAATTATCACTGAAAAATTCCACCGTAGCTGTAACGGATTGATTGGCATCTGCTTGCTCAGCTGATAAAACTAATCTTGTCGGCTGCCAGTCAAAACCGCCGTAATACCATAAAACAGAATCGCCAGTTTGCATTTCATAATCCGCCGCTCCCACAAAAAGAGATATATTATTAATTAAATACAGCCAACCTAATTCTCCTTTTGCTTCGTCGTTATTAATTCTTTTTAGGTAAGGACCCCAGTCAGTATCTTTAACTTCATAAGTAAAATCGCAAATACTTTTTGCGTTTTTGACAATATCCAAAGCAGTTGGTCCAGTTACTTCACCTAAACAAATTGTTTCCTCTAATCCCTCAATACGAAAAGGAAATTTTTGGGCAAGGGCATCATTTTCCACAATATTAAGAGGAAGTTTTTTACCCTGTAGAGCGATAACCGCGTAAGCCGTGGTCATTGCCGAAAAAGAATCTTCTCCAGAGGAACTATTTTGATATTTAAAAAAGCCTTGCTCACTTTGATTTAATTCAAGATATGAAATGGGAGTGTTGTCGGATTTGATCAAACCGCTTGGATCAATATCCAAAGCGTTAAGCGCCCAAATTACCCATGCCGTGGATGAAGAATCGGAATTAGAATCGGAATAATAAGGAAAACCGCCATCGTTATTTTGTGATGTTTGCAAAAAAGATAGGGCGTTTTGAATGCGAGAATCAGAGTTGTCAATTCCAGCAGATACAAGCGCTAAAATAGCGGCCGCAGTCATATTCGTATCAGAATTAGCTGTTACAGAAAAACCCCATCCGCCATCATCGTTTTGATGAGAAAAAATAAAGTTTTTTGAATCAACAATAATCACATCATCAAGAGATTCACCAGCGGAGATAAGAGCCAAAATTCCAAAACAGTCATCATTAAGCATCGTAATATCTCCTATCTGATTTTCAGTATAATAGCTTTTAAGCGCGGCGACATAATCAGTTGACGAAAAAACACGCGGATTTTCTCCTATAGCCGTTATCGCTAGAATTGGCGCGGCGTGATCAATGGCGTTTGTTCCATTGATAGAAATAAGATGATCTATGGGAATAGAAGAATTTCCAAGCGCAGACAAAGCCATTGTGCTCCACGGATTAGCGCTATTTGCGGTTAAATAGTCCTGCGCGCTATTTGTGTTATAGGTTGCGTTTATTTCTGAAGAAGGAAACATGGAAAACAACAACACAACAATTAACATTACGGATAATAACTTTTTCATAATTTTCTTTCTAGATAAAATAAAAACATCTCCGCCTCAGAGAAGATGTTCATTTTATCACAACAAAAACAAAACGAAGCCCCTCTTTAGCTCGAAGATAGGATCTTATCTTTTTATAAGTAGTTGGTTAGCATTCTGGCTTACTTCATCTTTCTGCAGAAGACAAAGATCACAGTTGCGGCACAGCACCAGATTTTTTCCAAATTACGGAAATCACTGGATTTTCCTAACCGACCTCTTTATATATTTAAAGAGGAACTATCTTATTAATTAATTTGTTAAAAGTAAAATAATTCTAACTCTTGCTTTTAATTCTGTCAAATTTTTTAGTTTCTATTTCAATAATCCTTCTCGCCTCCCTAAAATCATACTTCTCAAAAACCTCGTCTAACTTCTGCCTAACAACCTTTTTCCTCTCCAAAGAAGCGTGAATTAAATGGACACTTTTATTTTTTTCCACAATTCCAACATGCTTATGCTCATTTGATTTTTTAATCAAAAATATTAAATCGCCTGTTTCTACATTTTTTAGATTTATTTTCTTACCCGCCTCTTTCTGATCCCAGGAATGCTTTGGCAGAATTATATTAAAAGCGTTTTTATAAACCACCTGCGTCAAACCCGAACAATCAATTCCTTTTTTAGATTTCCCTCCTAAAAGGTACGGAACATCAAAGTATTTCTCCGCTTCTTTAATAGTCTTATCTTTATCAATATTCATCATACCCACTGTTGTAATTTCATCTTTAATTCCATACCCTAGGGTATGGAATTGTTGTATCCATTCTCCGTATAAATCTTTGTATAAACTCTCTCTTTTCAAAATTATTTCCTTTCTATTCACCCAGCCCAAGGTTAAATCGTTTTGCTGAACTAATAATTGATCGTCTTTTTTAAATAAGACTCGCAATACTTCGCCTTGAAAAGCCTGCGAACATCTAATTCTTTTTAAGATTTTATTATTTAAGATTTTATTAGAAATAAATCTTGATTTTAAATCTGCTATTTTTATCTTTACAATCGCCCAGCCGATTTCATTTCTTTCGCTCGCATCACTTAGAATTTTCAGATTTACTTTTTTTATTTTTATTCTCTTTTTTTTAAAAACATTTAAAATACCATCTCTTTGACTTTCCGTTAAAACCTCTCCGCTTATTTTAATTCCTCCTTTTAAATTTTTTACCTCAACATCAAAAACAGCAACTCCATATTTTTGCTGGTATGTTTTTTCTAAGTTTTTTAAAATATTTTCTGCTAACATTTATTGTATTTCAGAATTCTCTATAATAATTCCCTCTTCCGCTCCGATGCTATCATCATCAGGCAGTTCTGTCGTCAACTCGCTTTCAAGAGTCATAACTTCTTCATTTGTAAATTCATCAAACCCAACAGCTTCAACTTCATTCATAATTCTGATCGTTTTTCCAACATCTGAATCTTCTGGAGTAATGCTAACCTGATAAACAATTTCTTTTGACGGAGAAATTAGTCCAGTATTAGCGCTGAGTTCTGGCATCTCCCAAACAATCTCTCTGGTAATGGTATTGTAATAAAATTTCTCTTCTGTTATTTGATATTCTTCCGCTTCAGATTCTGTTTCAGATTCTGAATCCTCCGAGGATTCGGAATCTTCGGAATCTTCCTCACTGGAATCTTCCTCAATTTCTGGCGTATAAGCTCCATTGTTTTCATCCCCCAAAGATATGTCTCCATTTGAATTGATATAATTCCCTGTCCATTTTACATTATCAGGCAGAACAGAAGCGATTTTTACATTTTTAAGATCCCCAAGAAGATTATTTAAATTCCAGTGAATTGTATAAGTCGTCTCTTTCTCAACTTCAGGAGGAATGTCTCCGCTATTTTTAATCCTGCCGTCATCATTAAAATATCCTTTTGTTTTCATAAATAAAAACGCATTTATTTTTATAATCATTTCATTTGAAACAATTTTCTTTTCAATTTTTACCTCATCATTATTAAAATTGAAACTGCTTATTGTCACTTTATTTTTAATAACAAAATTTTTATCTTCTGGCGACTGAACCTCAAAATAGTCTATCGCTCTAATTTTAAAACTAACTTCGCCCTCATCTCCTGGCTTAAAAATCGCTAACTTAGGAACATTAAAAGCGCTCCAAATTATTTTATTTGACTCTTTGTTATAAGAACCGTTAACCACTTCAATGGAATCTGGATTAACATTACCCGTCAGCTCGTTATTTATTACCAGCCCCTTAAGTTCTCGATCGCCTATATTTTTAAATTTAATTCTATATTCTATTTCTTCTCCTTTATTAATAGCGATATTTTCCAATCCGTTGACCGTTTGCTTTAAAAGTATCGGGGTATCCTGAACTTTTATAATCGCTTTCTTGCTAATATATTCCAGAGCGTCCTCTTCATCCCCAAAAATATCTATCGTGATTTTTATTTCTTTTTCTTCGTTTTTCTCTCCCGCTAAACTTCCTTTTATAGCCAGCTCGCCTCTCGCTTTTGTTTTTATTTCCTTTATGCTCCAGCTTAAATTATTTCCTATTTCCTCATCAATCTCTGGTTCAGCAGAAATAAATGTAAACCCTTCAGGAAAATCAACCTTGATATTTATCTTTTTAAAATCATTATCACTGGTATTTTCATACGCAATCAAACAATCGATTTCGTTTCCCGTAATTATTTCTTCTGGACACTTCAAAGAAAGCTCAAAGGAAACGGATGTTATTTTTATTTTTACTTTGCTTAAGTTATCTGCTGATTGAAATTCATAATTGAAATTGCTCGGGACATAAGAAATTTTTGAATTAAATTCATGCTCGCTATCTTTATTTCCCGTAATTCTCCCAAACAATTTTATCTTTCCATGCTCGCCAGCTGATAAATCGTCAAGATTCCAGTTTAATACCAGCCCTTCTTTGGTGTATTTTTTATCACTTGAGATGAAAACAAATTTTTCCGGAGTAAATAAAATTATTTTTGGATTTTTCAATTTCACTCCTGTGTTATTTTTATATTCTATCGTGAAAGCTATTTCTTCCCCGCTCGCTATTTCATCAGAAACTTTAATTTCAATTTTAACTTCTTTGCCATCAAAAGATTGTTGTCCCCTTAGATACATAAAATAAGCGGCCGCTGAAATAATCGCTATAACTAAAAACAAAACTGCCAAAATCAGTTTTTTGTTTTTCTTAGAATTATTCTTATTTTCATTACCGCCCAAAACATCGGACCATTTATCATTTTCTTTCTTATTTTCCCCTTCATCTTCCGCCAGATAATTCCTAATATTCTCATCCGTATTTTCATTGATCATATTTTGAGACATATTTTTAGTTTATGTTTTTATGCTTGTATTATATAATGGTTGTTGGTTTTGGTCAAAATTATTTTCTATCGAAACATCCTTGTTTGTTGTCATCCCAGAATTTTTTCTAAAAAGCTTTAGCTTTAGAAAAAAATGTCTGGGATCCAGTTAATATCACTTAATAGAATTATTACGATAATTATTATCCATTGAGATTAACTGGATTCCCGCCTCCGCGGGAATGACAGAAAACAAGCTTCTTTATTTTCTCTCTAAAAACATCCTCTGAAAACTTCTCCGCCTGTTTCTTAATTTTTTCAGCATCATAGTTATTATAATTATTTTTCATTCTCCTCACGCCGTCCGCTAAGATTTCGGGGATTGGATCGTCAAAAAATTCTCCTGTTTTTCCTTCAATTACTGTTTCTAAAACGCCTCCTTTTCTATACGCCAAAACTGGTTTGCCAAAAGACATTGCTTCAATTGGCGTTATTCCAAAATCATCTTCTCCCGGAAAAATAAACGCGTAACAATTTTCATAATATTGCGCGAGTTTTTCTTCTGGTTGAAATCCAAGAAATTTAATGTTCTTATTCGCTATTTTCTCAAGTCTTTTTTTATCTTCGCCCTCCCCAATGATCACAAGCGGCAATTCCAGTTTATTAAACGCTTCAATCGCAATATCTATTTTTTTATAAGGACTAAGACGAGAGACTACCAGGAAATAACTATTATTATCTGTCATTGCGAGAAAGCCCGATTGAGCGTAGCGAAGAGAAGGCGACGAAGCAATCCCATGATTAAATTCATCGCGCGTAGTTGCGGGATTGCTTCGTCGCTCTGCGGAGCTCCTCGCAATGACAGTGTTCGTCGGCGGATAAATCACTTCACTCTCTCTTCCATAAAACTTCTTAATCCTCTTCGCGGTATGCTCTGAATTGGCGATGAAATAATCAACTCGCTCTGAAGCTGATTTGTCCCACATTCTTAAATAATGTAAAAACGGCAAAATAATTATTTTTTTAATTCCGTTGATTTTATTTTCCTCAAGATAATTATAATACCAATCCCAAAGAAATCTGGTCGGAGTGTGGCAATAGCAAATGTGAACCGCTTTTGGTTTGGTAATTACTCCTTTCACAAATGAACTTGAAATGGAAATAACAACATCAAAATCCCTCAAATCAAAAGTCTCCGCCGCAGTCGGCATAAATGGCAATAGATACTTTTTTCGCTTTTTTATAAACTTAGGCAACCTATTTAAAAACGAACTTCTTATTTTCGCACCAGGAAAATACTTCTTCATTTTTTTCTCATCATACAACAAAGTATAAATCGGCGCGTCTGGATATAATTTATGCAACGACATCAAAACCCTTTCGGCTCCACCGAAGTAAGTTAAAAAGTCGTGAACAATCGCTATTTTTGGTTTTTGGGATGAGGGGGTTGACATAGTTTAAATTTATACTAAACTGGTAATATTGTAGGCAGAAATATTAATTACAGGAGATGAGAATATTAGTGGTGGAGATACTAAGGAAGTAAAGATAGAAGTAGCAGGTGTTGTAAGTCCGCATAGATATGCAGATAAGATGAGGGCTTTTCATCAATTAGAGGCACAAATGCGAAAAGATCTGCAAAAAAAGAAATAATTTAGGCGTCAATTTTAACAGAAGTTGAGATTGCTCTGCCTATTTTTTTTATTTATTTTCTTTTTAGATTGATGAAATTGTAGGGGCGGATCACGACCCGCCCCTGCAATTTCATCAATTCAACAACACTCCCATCGTCTCCCGCGCGCACTTCTCCCAACTAAATCTCCCAACATTCTCAAATCCCCTTTCAATCATTTTATTTCTCAAATCATCATCATTAAAAACTTTACTCATCGCCTCAGAAATTTCTTGAATATTATTTGGATCAATTAATAAAGCAGCACCCCCTGCCACTTCTGGCAAAGATGAAGTATTAGAACAAACCACAGGAACGCCATAACTCATCGCTTCTAAAACTGGCAAACCAAATCCTTCGTAAAAAGATGGTAAAATAAATAAATCAGCATTTTGATATAACTCTTCTTTTTCTGATTCGGAAATATAATCTTTTAAAATAATATCTTTTTTAAACTGCGATTCCTGAATTGTAGTTTTTATTTCCTCAAAACCAAATCCAGCTTTTCCAACTAAAATCAATTGCGAAGGCGACATTCCGGAATGTCGCCTTCGCAATTGATTTTTAAACAATTCAAACGCTTTGACTAAATTTACAATATTCTTCCTCTTCTCTAACCTTCCTAAAAATAAAACATTAAATTCTATTTTTGGAGTAAGGGCTTCAGCCCGAATTTGTACTAAATTATTTTGTTTCACTTTCGGGCTGAAGCCCTTACTCCAATTACTGTTTACCCCATGATAAACAACATTTATTTTCCCCTCCTCAACTCCATAAAACTTAATCAAATCTTTTTTAGTATTCTCCGATGGGACAATAATTTTGCTTGCTAATTTTATTGAAAGTTTAGTATTAATTTCTAAAATCATTCTCTCTTTAAGAGAATAGCATTCGGGAAAATATTTATATTCCAAACCGTGGATTGTTACGACAGTTTTGGACGGATGGACTTGAGGAACAGCGTAAGCTGGAACAAACAAAACATCTGGTTTATTTTTCATCATTTCAGACGCCAACCCAATCTGCGTCCAGAATTTATTTGGAGAAATAATTTTCAATTTAAAATTACTTGGTAAATCAAAATCTATGACCAGATTTTTTCTTGCATATAAAAAAATCTGATGGCTTTTTAAATCCATCATCGCTAAATTCTTAATCAACTGATAAGAATATTCTTCTATCCCAGTTTTTTCTTTTTCAAACGCTCGTGAAGCGTCAATACCGATGTTCATTTTAGTTGGAATTAAAGATTGTCATTGCGAGGAGCCTGAGTGAGCGTAGCGAACGAGAAGGCGACGAAGCAATCCCGCAACTATGCACAACGAATTTAATCACGGGATTGCTTCGTCGCCATTTCACTCACTGCGTTCGTTCAGGCTTCTCGCAATGACAGTGAAATACTCACTTTCCTGAAATAACGCTCCTCTTATACAAATCTAAATCATCCAAAACTTTACCGGTTCCTTTCGCAACACATAGCAATGGATCGTCCGCGACATAGCACGGAACACCCGTCGCTTGCGACAATAGTTTGTCTAAATTTTTCAAAAGCGCGCCGCCGCCGCTTAAAACCATTCCGCGATCAATAACATCCGAAGATAATTCTGGCGGTGTATTTTGCAGGACATTTTTTACGGCTTTGATTATTTCCTGAAGCTCATCTTGAATCGCCTCAGTGATTTCGTTTGCAGTTATCTTTATCGTCTTCGGCAATCCCGAAACCAAATCTCTCCCCCTTACTTCCATAAAATTATCTTCATCTGAAATAATCGCGCTGCCAATTTTTATTTTTATTTCTTCCGCGTTTCTATCTCCGATAATTATTCCATGTTTTTTTCTAACAAATTCAGAAATCGCTTTATCTAATTTATCTCCGCCAACTCTAACTGAAGAAAAAGACACAATTCCTCCCAAAGAAATAACAGCGACTTCTGAAGTTCCTCCTCCAATATCTATAATCATATTGCCAAAAGGCGTATTTATCGGAATTCCAGCCCCAATCGCAGCCAAAATTGGCTCTTTGACAACATAGGCGTTTTTTGCGCCAGCTTGTATGGTAGCGTCAATTACTGCCCTTCTTTCTGTTGAGGTAATTCCAGCAGGAACAGAAACTATAACTTCAGGTTTAAAGAATCGGATTTTTCCACTCACTTTGTTTATAAAATATCTCATCATTGCTTCCGTAACTTTATAATCAGCAATGACACCATCTTTCACGGGACGGCTCGCGGAGATGCTTTCTGGAGTTTTTCCCAACATTTCTTTTGCTTTATTTCCAACCGCCAAAATTTTATTATCTTCAATAGATACCGCAATAACAGATGGTTCATTTATGACAACACCTTTTTGGGGCAAAAAAACCAAGATATTAGCAGTTCCAAGATCTATTCCTATTTTTCTTACAAACATAAATTTTGATTAATAACTTACTTTATTCTATCTTATTTGCATTAATTGTCAATTTAAATTATGATGATTATATGATAAATAAAAAATTCAAAATCTATTTATATCTTTGCATAGCAATATTTTTTATTCTGCTCGTCGTTGTTTTATTTTATAGTTTTGGCTATAGATATGATATAAAAGAAAGAGAGACAATCCAAACAGGAGCGATTGTAATAAAATCTACTCCAGAAGATGCTGATATTTATCTTGACGATAATCTTTTTGAGAATAATAATACTTTAAATAATTTACTTACTGGTTATATTAAAATTGAAAATCTAAACAGCGGCGAATATAATATTAAAATAAAAAAAGATGGACATTTTAACTGGGAAAAAAATATAACTGTCAACGGCGGATATATAACTGAACTTAAAAATATTGTTCTTTTAAAAAATGCCTACAAGAAAAATATTTTGCTGGATAATTTAATAACGGATTTAGATAAAAAAACTATTTGGGTTAGCAATGGGAAAAATAAAATTATTTATAAAGATGAAAATAATCTAAATTTATTTGATATTAATTCAAAATCAAAAGATGACGAAATAAAAATAATCGCAAATTTTGACAATGCAATAAACGAGATTATCTGGTCAAATGATGATCTAAAAATAATCGCGAAGATAAGCGAAAATAATGAGTTTAGCTGGTATCTAATTGACCTTGAAAATAAAAATAAAATATCTGAGATTAGTTTTATTTTTAATGAGATTTCAGAAGTTAAGAATAAATACAACTTTGATTTTAATAAATCTTTGTTTTATTTAAAAAACAACACGCTCTACGAATTTGATTACAAGAAATTAGTTTCGAAAAGAGTGCTTCAGAATATGTCTAGCTTTTTAGTTCACGGGGATTATTTGTATTATTTTAAAAAAGATGATTCTATTTTATATGTTAGCGATTTAGATAATTTATCAAAAGCAAAAACTGTTTCAACAATGCCAGACGATTTTGACACGCAGTCGCCAGCGAGAATAATAAAATCAAGTGACAACGCTTTTTTGATTTTATCTTCGTCTGGAGAATTATATTTAATTAGTAAAACGAATCAAATAACTTTTATAAATTCCCGCGTAGAAAACGCTTATTTCACAAACTACAACGAACGAATTGTTTATCACAATAAACACGAAATCTGGATATATTACATAAAAGAAAAAATCTCTCAGCCTTCTAAAAAAGAATTTGAGAATGAATTAATTACAAGACACAGCAACAACATCGGTAATATCTCATTGTATATAGATGAAGAGCATTTATTCTACAACGAAAACGGGATTTTTAAATTTATAGAATTTGACAGCAGGGGCAAAGTAAATGTTTTTGATATTTTAGAATTGGAAAATAACGATGTTTTCTATTTCCGAGATAATAATTCTATTTATTATGTGGAGGATGGTGAATTGATTTGGATTGAGTTGGAGGAGGAATAAAAAAATAAAATTAACAACAAAAAAACCGCTTATCAACAAGCGGTTTTATTTGCTTCTAATAATTATATCTCTATCTCTTCTTCCACTGCGGAGCTCTTCTCGCTTTTTTTAAACCAGGCTTTTTTCTTTCGACCCTTCTCGGATCTCTTGTTAAATAATCATTGGCTCTCAATTCTTTTTTAAAATCCTCATTCATAACAAGAAGCGCTCTGGCAATTCCTAATCTCACAGCTTCCGCCTGTCCGTTTGAACCGCCGCCAAGAACTTTAACAGATATTAAAAACTTACCTTCAAAATTTAAAAGCTTTAATGGAGAATTCACTTTTTCAATGAGAGTATTGTTTTTTGCAAAATATTCTTTATAATCTTTATCGTTTATTACAATTCCCTTTTCTTTCGCTGCGTCATAAAGCCTAACTCTCGCAACTGAAGTTTTTCTTCTCCCTGTCGCATAAAAATATTTTTCTTTAGTTTCTTGTTTCTCTTCACTCATAACTAAATTAGATTAGATTACTATTTATTTAAATTTATCTTTTTCTAAATAATTCTCGTCTTTATATACTTTTAATCTCTTAATCATTTCATCCCTCAATTTATTTTTCGGTAACATCCCATAAACCGCTATCTTAATCACTTCTCTGGAATCTTTTTTAATTTTATCTTTTAAGTTTATTTCTTTCAGTCCGCCCATATAACCGCTATATCTGTAATAAATTTTACCCTCGCCTTTATTCCCTGTGTATTTTAAATTATCGGAATTTATCACCACGACATAATCCCCGCCATCTATATGCGGCGTAAAGCTTGTTTTATGTTTCCCCCTCAACAAAACAGCAATTTTAGAAGCCATCCTCCCAAAACTCTCTTCTTGCGCGTCAAAAAGATGCCAATTTCGTTTGATTTTTTCTTGTTTCTTATTTTCTGACATAAAATAAATATTGTTTAATTGCTAAATTGTCATTGCGAGAAGTGAGATTATCTGAAGGATAATTGAACGACGAAGCAATCCCGTAACTATGCACGATGAATCTAATTCTGGGATTGCTTCGTCGCCATTTCGTTCGCTACGCTCTCTCAGGCTCCTCGCAATGACAGAAATAATTACACTAATTCTATAACCGCCATCTCCGCCACATCTCCTTTTCTTTCCCCAATCTTGATAACTCTTGTATATCCACCATTCCTGCTTTTGTATTTTTTAGAAATATCATTAATCATTTTCTTTGCTGGTTCGTCCGCCAAGATGCTATGAATTGCTTTTGCTGAAGAAAGATTTTGCTTCTTCGCTGTTGTAATTAATTTCTCCGCAAAAACAGAAAGTTCTTTTGCCTTCGCGGTCGTTGTTGTAATTTTCTCATGCAAAACAAGCGCTTCCGTCAAATGTTTCAACAAGGCTTTTCTCTGTGATTTGCTTCTCTTAAATTGTCTTCCTTTTATCTTATGTTTCATAGTCGTTTATTAAACTCCATTATATCTTCAAAGTCAATCCTAATTTTCCTAAAGACTTTTTAATTTCTTTTATCCCTTTATCTCCCATTCCAGACAATTCTTTCAAATCTTCTTCCGATTTTTTAACAAGTTTACTAACACCTTTTATTTTACCATCGCTTAAAATATTCAAAATTCTCGGAGAAAGATTAAGATCCTCCGTTGATGTTTTTAAAATATCTTCCTGTTTTTCTTTTTCATTTTCTTCGCTTTCTAATTTTTTTTCTTTAACCAGCTTTTCTTTTTTTGCATTTTTTTCTTTAGATATTTTAACTTTCTCTTCAGCTTCATCTTCAGTTTCAATTTTTTCTTCTATTACTTCTCTAAATAAATTGAAATGATCAACCAACAATCTAGCCGCTTTTTTAAAAGCCTCTTCTGGCGTTATTTCTCCGCTGGTTTCTATTTCAAGAATAAGTTTATCGTAATTTGTCAATTTACCAACACGCATATTTTCAACTCTGAAATTAACCTTTTTCACGGGAGTAAAAATGGCATCCATCGCAATGCTTCCTATTTCAAGCTTTTCTTTATTTTGCTGTTCAATCGGCACATATCCTATTCCTTTTTCAACTCTAATTTCCATTTCTAACTTGCTATTTTTATCGTTTATGGTCGCAATATGAGCATCTTTATTAACTACCTCAATATCGCTCGTAGTTTTGATTTCCGACGCTTTTACTTCTCCTTCTTTGCTTACTTTTAAAGTTAGTTTTGCTGTTTCGTCTGTGTGCATTTTAAATTTTACTCTTTTAAGATTAAGCGCTATTTCCACCACATCTTCTGTTACTCCGGAAATAGTAGAGAATTCATGATTTATTCCGCTAATATTAATAGCGGTTATCGCTGATCCGCTCAAACTGGAAAGCAACACTCTTCTAAAAGCATTCCCAATCGTCACTCCATATCCAGGATAACATGACCTAATTTCAAAAATCGCAAAATTACCTTCCTGTTTTATTATTTTTGGTTTTTCTGGCAATGTTATTTTTTGCATGTTTTTTGTTTAGATTATTTAAATATTTATATTTATTCTATATTCATTCCAACAGGATAAGCGTTAATTTCAATCTTATTTACAGGCGAAATTTCCGTCCAGCTAAGTCCAAGTCTATTGAAAGCGTTCGCTGTTTTAATCCATCTTTTTACACCATTTTCTAATTTATAAACTTTAAAATCTCCATCTGCTTTAATCAACTGCACATCATTAAAGGTGTTGAGCTCATCAGCTGAAATTTCAACTATATCTTCCCATTTGTTGTTATAGGAATTAAATACTTCCGCAGTCGGAATATGCTTTTTAAAACCGCTATTTGTTAAATAATAAACTTCAGAACTTCCAACGAGTTTAACTAATTTAATCACAGGATATTGATTTACATTTGTTTCGCTAACATTTTGAACATCGTCCCATTTTAATCCCTGCGCGTTAAAAGCGGCAGCGGTTGGAATCCATAATCTTTTGCCATTGATAACCCGATAAATTTTTGAACTGTGAGCGCCTTTTAAAAGATTTACTGTTAGATGCTCAACATACATATTGATTACCTCTATATTTACTTCCTGAACATTTCCCCATTTGTATCCGCCTCTCTGAAACTCTTCTGCGTTTTTGATCCACTGCTTCTCGCAATTTTTGATCACATAAATTTTGGGATTGCCTGGAATTTTTATCAGTGTACCATCTGGAAGACAAGTAGAATTAGATAGGTTAGAAATACTGAAATAACTATCGCTTTCATCATAAACACTGCTATCGTCAGGATTAGTTATTCTGATCTTATAATCATCACCAACTTCAAGACTTAAATCTGGTGTCCAAGAAGTAGAGCCATAATTTTTTATATTCCCAATTAAGTTTTTAGCATACACGCCATTTTTGTTTAAAGCGATAGTTACATGTTCAACATCTTCTGTTGCGTTCCATTTTATTAAATACTGCTTTCCTATTTTCAACTCTTCTCCGCCATTTGGTGAAATAACAGTAATAGATTTATCAATAGAAACTTCTGCTTCTGAAAGATAAAAAGTTTCTGAATAATCAAAAATGTTTGAATTGTCAATATAAATATAAAATTTTTGATTTGGTTGAATTACTAATCCAGGAAATTCAGCTGTCCAATTATAACTTCCTGTATTATTAACAGACTCAGTAATAGTGTGACTTCTTTGTTTAGACTCTGTGTAAATAATAATTCTCAATTTTTCATCAGAAGA
The DNA here is from genome assembly GCA_030638825.1 of bacterium. Lineage (GTDB taxonomy): Bacteria > Patescibacteriota > Minisyncoccia > JAHIHE01 > JAGLIN01 > JAGLIN01. The sequence continues at coordinate 72,344 of DAOWDU010000031.1, forward strand.
TAATCCTGTTGTATTCCATTTTATTTGATATTGTTTTCCTATTTCTAAACTATCGTCGCTACTTGGAGAAGTAACAGTAATAGAAGAAGCGCTAGATTCTACAATACTGAAATAGTTATTGCTCATATCAGAATTCACGCCATCTGTAATATTAGTTAGCATACTTAAATTCTCTGAAACCTGAACTTTACATTGAGTTTGAGCTGCCCAATTTGCTGGAACAACATAAATATATGAACCACCAGTTGCGCCACTTGAAACATCCATAATAGCTCCTGAACTATATCCTTCGCATCCTACATAAATTCTAACCTTATCATAACCAGTGGAATACCAAACAATAATATAGGCTTTTCCCGCTTCCCATTTCTCTCCGCCATTGGGATAAGTAACAGTGATAGAAGAGGCAGGCACAGATGATAATAAATTAATGAACCCATCGCTACTTACAGTCTCTGTTAAATATCCATCATATGCTTTTTCTCCTCTTAATTTAATTTTATAATCACTTCCATCCATAGTAGGAGCTACAACTGTCATACTATAATCTGTTTGACCTTCTATGCTGTCAACAGAACTAAATGTATGCCATTTTGTTCCATCAACCGTAGCTAAACTAACATTCATTTCCTTAATATAATCAGGATTACTATTGCTCCACTGAATAACATAACTTTTTCCGACTTCCCATACTTCGTCTGTTGTCTGAGATAATAACTGAATATCATAATCCGTTGAAGTGGTGTTGCCTCCAATTGTAAAAACTTCATTACTTTTATCACTATCCGTTCCTACACCAGTTTGCCATGCGACTACAGATATTTTATAATCAGCTCTTTCTAAAAAATCAGAGGGTATATTCCAACTATAACTTCCTGTATTACCACTCGTTTCTAAAGAACTAACAATTAACTCGCAAGTACTTGAACTCACACCATAACACGCATATAAATTTACCTTATCTATATTTGTCTGTGTCCATGTAATAAGATGTGGACTATTTAATTCCCATAACCCTCCACCGTTAGGAGAAGTTATAGTAATAGAAGATCCATCGTTCGCACCTATTTTTTCAACTCCCCCAACACCAACCATCAAAAACGCCAGCGTTAAGAACAGTCCTCCTATAAAAATTTTACTCGTTTGTTTTTTAAAAACTTCTTTAATTCTTTCCATAATTATCCTTTGTTAATAATTTTTACGCTTTAGAATAATGTTCAATCACCAAATGAATATCAATCTCCATATCAATTTCTTTTGCGACTGGCATAGAAATAACTTTGCCTTGCAGTTTTTGATACTCTAAAGATAACCAAGACGGAGTGTTATAATTTTTCAAAGTCTTTTTTAAATCTTGAAAACAATTTTTACTTTCGTTTTTAATTGATATCAAATCGCCCTCTTTTACTAAGCAAGAAGGGATATCCACTTTTTTTCCGTTCAGTAAAAAATGTCCATGATTAACTAATTGCCTCGCTTTATTTCTTGAATCCGCTAAGCCAAGACGAAAAACAACATTGTCTAATCTTCTCTCTAATAAAATAGGCAACAAACTTCCCGTATTTCCCTTCGCTTTGCTGGCCATTTCATAATATTTTTTAAATTGCTTTTCTAAAATTCCATAAGTTCTTTTCACTTTCTGCTTCTCTCTCAACTGAATTCCATATTCCGAAAGACCCATTCTTCTTTTTGCCTGTCCATGCTCGCCTGGAGCGTAAGGTCTTTTAATCATTGCGCATTTCACGCCAAAACAACGCTCTCCCTTTAAGAAAAGCTTCTTTCCCTCTCTCCTGCATTTTTTACATTTTGGACTTAAATCTCTGGCCATAGATATTATATATTTTAGATAACGCTACTTACTCGCTTTATTTTTAATAAAACTACCAAAGCATTATCATCACTTATTAATTTTCAATTTCTAATTTTCAATTTTCATTGAATGATCAATCTTCAATTTCTAAACATTAAGAATTTAGTCATTGAAAATTTAATAGAAATTAGAAATTAGAAATTTTTACTCTCTACATTCTCCTTGGTCCTGGAGGTCGGCAGCCATTGTGCGGGATTGGCGTTGTATCGGTTATAGAAACAATATTAATTCCATTAGAAGCAATCGCTCTCACAGCTGATTCTCTTCCGCTTCCAATTCCTTTTACATAAACATCAACTTCTTTCAGACCTAACTTTTTTACCCTTTCAAACAAAGAATTCACAATATTAGTAGCTGCGTATGGAGTTGCTTTTTTGGCTCCCTTAAAACCCAAAAGACCAGCGCTTGACCAAGCAACCAAACCGCCATTTAAATCTGTTAAGGCGACAATGGTATTATTATAAGTTGACTTAATATGAATCTTTCCTTTTGCGATGTTCTTTCTTTTGGTTTTTTTCAACATCTTGCCAGAACTATTTTTAGATCCATCCCCAGCCTTACTCCCCATTTTTATCACTCTTCTTTTTCCCATTTTGATATATAAAATAAATAAAATACAGTTCTATGTCTTCTCACTCGCATTCTTTCTTCCGCTCCCAGCTGTTCTTCTCACATTTCCTCTCACTGTTCTATTGTTTGTCTTAGTTCTTTGCCCTCTTGTCGGCAATCCCTTGGAATGCCTCGTTCCTCTGTAAGATCCTATCTCTTTTAATCTCTTAATATTCATCATAATAATCCTCCTGAGCTCCCCTTCTGCTTTATATTCTTTTTCAATAATCTTCTGAATTTTACTGGACTCTTCAAGAGTAATATCTTTTGCCCTTTTGTCAAGATCAATACTAGCTGATTTCAAAATTTTCCTGCTAGAAAAAACACCTATACCTCTTATATAGGTCAAAGCAATTTCTATTCTTTTTTCTTCTGGAATATTAATTCCCAAAATTCTCGGCATAAGATAATAAATTTAGTATTCTTAATTCTTATAAAATTTCTTGTCATCAACCACATCAACCCAAATAGTAAACAGAAATTTATGGAAATTCTTAGAAACTTATTGAGACTAATTGTCCTTAGAAAACAACAATTTAATTTCCATAAATTTCCACGAGTTTCAATCTATATTTACCCTTGTCTCTGTTTATGTTTTGGATTAGAACAAACGACATAAACTCTTTTTTTACGCCTTACTATTTTACACTTATCACAAAATTTTTTCACCGAAGCTCTTACTTTCATCGTTTTTATTAAATGTTAATATTTTTAAAATGTCAATGACATACTAAATCACCCTCTCCTCACAATCCTCCCCTTCGTTAAATCATAAGGACTCATCTCAACAATCACTTTATCCCCTGGCAATATTTTTATATAATTCATTCTCATTTTTCCAGAAATATGAGCCAGCAATTTATGACCGTCGTCAATCTCTACTTTAAATTTCGTTCCAGGCAAAACCTCAGTAACGCTTCCTTCTACTTGTATTATTTCTTTCATGGAAAATTATTGAAAACTTAGTTATAAATTGTCATTGCGAGAAGCTCCGCAGAGCGACGAAGCAATCCCGTAACTATGCAAGATGAATTTAATTACGGGATTGCTTCGTCGCCTTCTCTTCGCTACGCTCAATCGGGCTCCTCGCAATGACAACAATATTTTTATTCGTAAACAAAAGAACAACTAGTATCGCCTAGTTGAGCTTGATACTTTACTGCTTCTTCAATCACTCTCGCAGTCTACTACATAGAATTATTTATGTCAATAGTTATCTTTATTTTGTCTGGAGACAGCGGAATGCTTTTTACCCAAAATGGCCAAAAGCCCACATCCGTTGATTTGATTCCTTTAATATTAATGAAGTATTTTCGCAGTTCTAATTCGTCTTTTCCAGCTATTTCTTCTTTTATTTTATCAATATTAATTTTGGCAATTGATTTCTGGCTGACAGAAACGGGAATTAATATTTCCTCATTTTTATTTTTACTTACTTCTCCCACTTTATATTCCCTGCTTCCTTCAACAAGTTCTACCTCTTCGCTCAATTCTGAATTAATTTTTTCATCTATTAAATCACTAAGATTATTTTTAACCACAAGAAGAGCTGTCGTTTTTACGGAAACAGTCATTTGAAAACTGTCAACAATATCGCCAACTTTGACATCGTCTTTAGTTTTGATTTCTTCGTTCTGTTCTAAATATTCTAACAGCGCGTATTCATCCGACATCTTGTCGGAAAATTCATTTTCGTTTTTTTCCTTCACAATTTTTACAAGCTTTTCTTTCGCTGTCAGATAATCACTATCTGAAAAATACAAAACCTCTTTATCAATTCCTCCGGACATTGAATTTTCCGATCTGGCGTAAAGACATTCATATAGCCAGATACCCTGATATGCTGGAATTGTAAAAGATGTTTTACCAATATTATAATTCTCTCCTGGCTCTTCTGCAACAACTTCAACTACTAATTTTCCAGGAATTTTGTTTTCTTCTGGCTTAGTAAAACCGTCTATCATAACTGATTTTTTTATTCTAAATATTCTATTATCCTTAGAAAGAAATCTAGTGTTAATTTTTAAGGGTTGCATGTTGGTGGAACATTCGTTATAAATTGTAATTTTGCCAGTCGCTTTTTCCGTAACATGTTTTTTGCCAGTAGCCGGATATTCTCCGCTCTCTTCGCTTATGATATCTATCCTTTCTGATGGAATTTTATTGCTCACCGAATCAATTTTATCTATTAACTCATCGGCTCTAAATTCAAAATCATATGTTAACGCTTCTGTTTTTAGCGTGATATCTATCTCTGATTTTGGAAGCACAAATCCTAAAATTGCCAGCACGGTAATAAAACAAACAATGATAAATCCCACAAAAAACTTTGAACTCAAAGATGGAAGCTTTATTTTTCTTCTTTTTTGTTTCTCTGTTTTTTTGAAATCGTCCGCTCTCTCAATATTTATACTGCCCTTACTTTCCGCGCTTTTAATTTCACCTTGATCAAACTCTTTTTGCTGAAGCAATTTTTCTTCTTTTTCTTTTCTTATTTCTTTAATCACGCTATCAGCGTTATCAATATGAACTTCTTCCTTCTTTATTATATCGCGCATTTTAATTTTACTTTCAAATTTTTTATTTTCTAAATTTTCAAGAGAAGAAATATCCAGAGCGCTGCCCTCGCTTTCCTTTTTTTCATTTAACCCTTCGTCCGACGCGTCTATCAAATCTTTTATGGAACTCGCTTGATTTTTAATTTCATTACCCATTTTAAAATACTTATTATCGTCAACAGTAACTATTGAAATATTTTTTTCAAACTCTTTCGCATTCATTCTCAGCACTTTGAGATTTATCAGATTTTGAAGAATCACAGCATTTTCTGGAATAATCAATGTTATTTCTTTCTCTTTACAGCCCTTAATCTTATCAATTATAAAATCAATCTCATCGTCTGTATTGAGATGAATTATTTTTTGTTTTTCATTTTCCATGTATTTATATTTATTTTTACAATTTAGACCCCCTTCATCCTATCTAATAAAATTCTATGCGGACCTTCTAAAATATTGATTACAAATTTATCAAACATTCCCTTTCTATATCTAAATTCGTCTGTGCTCATACAGACATAATTTATTCCTTTGCCAGCTTCCGCTTCAATTACAGACAGAAAAGTTTTTAATTTGCTTTTATTAATCTGTTCGCCGACGATCATAATGTCAACTTTGCTTTTATCGGAATTGATAAACACGCCCGAGATTAATAAGAATCTGACTTGCCCTAATTTCAACACTTGTGATTTTATTTTATCTGACGAGGATGGGCTTGTTTTGAAAATTATTTTTTTTAACTCGTCATAAAAAATAAAATCACGATTAGCGCGATAATATATTTTCCCCGCTTTTTTTCTGGAAAACAAAAATTTAATCTTCGCTAAATTGTTAATTTCTTTTCGAGCTATTGCTGAATTTGTTTTTGATTTTTGTGCTGCCTCACTCAAAAGATACTCGTTATCTGGATTATTCAAAAACAGCCGCAAAAATTTAATTTCCGCCTTAGAACGAAAAAGTTTTTCCAAAACTTCTGGCATATGTTTTTTTAAGTGTTATAATTACTGCTGTCATTGCGAGAAGCCCGAATGAGCGTAGCGAATGAGAAGGCGACGAAGCAATCCCGAATTTAATATCACAAAACTTTATATTATTAATATTATACCAATAAATAAAAATAAACGCCAATTTTTTTATTCCACCGCTGGTTCCATAGTCTCCGCAGAGCTGTGGAATCTTAATGCAAAACTTTATAACAGGCATTTTTATTGCTTAAAATAATCACGGAGATCTTGAGCGTACTGAACACGATCTCTTGGATTAGATTTTTTAGCGTTCCAAAATTCTTCGTGAAAATTATCGTTCTTAAATCGAGGAATTATATGCAAGTGATAATGAAATGCGTGTTGGTCGCTCGCAGGTTCATTATTTTGGACTAAAGTAACACCATCACAGTTTCGTAATTTCTTCAAAGCAATAGCAGTCTTTTTCCCTATATCAAAAATCCGACAACCAACTTCTTTTGGTAAATCGTAGATATTTTCGTAATGTTTTCTTGGAACGATTAAAGGATGTCCTTCATTTCCATTAATAAATTTAGAACTAATAAGCCCCACGACAAAATCATCTCTGTAGAAAATATCTTCCTGTTTTATCCAAGTATCTTTATTTTCAATACCATTAATTGCTAAACAGATTGGACATTTATAATTCAATGGCGCATTATTGAACATAATTATTTTTGTTAATTTGAAAATAAAAAAATATTTGCAGTCACATTCCACAGCCCTACGGGACTATGGAACCAACAAAAATTTATCTACAAAAACATCTTCCCCGACCTAATCTCATCATAAGAAAACTCCTCATCCAAAAACTCAAAGACTGGTTTTAATCTTTCATCACCGCATTCCTCAAACGCATTTTTTATTTTTTCCAATCTTTCTTCTGGCGGTTTTAAATATTCAATATCAAGATTTTTATCCGCTTCAAGAAGTATTTCTAAATGCTTCATAATCGTGCCCTCTGTAAATCCTTCTTCTTTGGCAATTTCCGACAGAGGCAACTTTTCTAAAATCATTTCTTTTGTTTTAGTATACCTTGACATCCCTGTTTTTACCAGCCTTTTGATTCTATTAACCCTTCTCTTCCCGCGATCAGGAATTTCCAATGGAGCAATATTATTTTCTTTGATATAATTATTGATAATTTCCAGAAAAGCGCTTCCGAAACTTTCCAGTTTTTTAATTCCTACCCCCTCAATTCTTGAAAAATTATTCTTATCGCTTGGAAAATAATACGCCATTTCCTGAAGAGAAGTATCGCCAAAAATCGCAAATGGAGGCAGCTTATTTTTATCCGCAATTTGTTTTCTTAAAGCGCGCAGTTTTTCAAATAAATTATGATCATATTCTATTTCCTGTTTTGGGATATTTTCGTATAAATCCCGAGTATCTTCTTGCGTTTTAGAGAGTTCTAATAATTCTTTTTCTTTTAGAAAATTAATTCCCTTGTTTGTAATTGAAAGCGTTGGGTATCTTCCTCCAGCTACCTGAAGAAAATTTAAAGTGATCAGCGATCTCATAATATCTTTCATTTCTTCGTCTGTGAAATCATCCACGATATTAAAAACAGAAATAGTATTATGGCGATTGTTCATAATCTGCTCCGTTGATCTTCCCTCCAAAACATCTATCACATATTTTTTTCCAAACCTATTTCCCGTTTTAATAACGCAAGAAAGTATTTTTTGAGATATTTCCGTCGCGTCAAATTTTACCTGCGGACTTAAACAAATATCGCAAGCTCCACAGCCGCCCCGCTGGACATATTCTTCCCCAAAATAATTTAAGATAAATTTTCTTCGACATTCCGTTTGCTCGCAATATTCCACGACCTGATCTAATTTTTTCAAAGCGTTATTCTGCTCATTGATATCTTCCATTTTATCAATAAAAAATTCGTGCTTCATTCTATCGCCGTAAGAATAAAACAGCACACACTCGCTCGGCAATCCGTCTCTCCCCGCGCGTCCGACTTCTTGATAATATCCTTCTAATGTTTTAGGAAATGTGTAATGAACAACCAAACGAATATCTGGCTTGTCAATTCCCATCCCAAAAGCGATTGTCGCGACTATAATTGACACCTCGTCTTTGATAAATAATTCCTGATTTCTTTTTCTTATTTCACTATTGAGTCCGGCGTGATATGGCAAAGCGTTAAAGCCCTCTATTTTTAGATCTTCCGCAATTTTTTCTGTATCTTTTCTGGAGAAACAATAAATAATCGCTGATTCATTTTTATGTTTTTCAAGAATGCGAACCAGTTTGTCAAAAGCCTTTCTTTTTCTAGTTATTAAGAAAGAAAGATTTTCCCTGTCAAAACTGGAAACACATATTTTCGGATTATTCAAGGAGAGCTGTTCCACAATATCTTCCCGCACTTTCAGCGTCGCTGTCGCTGTCAAAGCGATAATCGGAACTTGCGAAAATTGTTTTCTGAAAAGTTTAAGATTACGATAATCCGGACGAAAATCATGCCCCCACTGCGAAATGCAATGCGCTTCATCAATAGCAATTAAACTTATTTTTAGAGTTTGCAAAAAACTCTGAAATTGTCCCAACGCCAACCGCTCGGGAGCTAAATAAAGAATCTTAACTTTCCCCTCTGAAACATTCCTCTGAATTTGAGCTATTTCCTGATACGGCAAAGACGAATTAATATACTCCGCCGCAATCCCATTCGCTTTCAAAGCGTCCACCTGATCTTTCATCAAGGCGATCAACGGAGAAATCACTAATGTTAATCCCTCAAACTTTAAAGCCGGCAACTGATAACACAAAGACTTCCCGCCCCCCGTCGGCATCAAAACAAAAGTGTCTTTTTTATTTAAAACATTATTAATAATATCCTCCTGCAAAGGTCTAAACTCGTCATAGCCGAAATATGTTTTAAGAAGTTGCTTCATTTTTTGTTAAATAGTTTTTTATTATAAAATATTTACTTTCAATATGATATTACATATCATCACACTATTTATCTACAACTTCTTCAAACTTAAAAAATCTCTAATATGAATACACTTAATCCCTTTATATCCTTTCAAATCAATCAGCTCATCCATAGAAATTACAAATTTAGGATAATTATCTTTAATAGTCAGCAAATTGCCAAATTCCCTTTCTTGATTTTTTTTAGTAATATGATAAGCGACTTGAAGATATATTTTCTTTCCCTGTTTTTCACAAACAAAATCAATTTCTTTGTTTCCTAATTTTCCAACAAACACTTTATAGCCCATTATTTGCAAATGCAAAAAAACAAGATTTTCCAATATTTTATTAATATCAATTTGTTTATAGCCGATAACAGAATGACGCAAGCCAAGATCTTCAAAATAATATTTATCATTTATTTCAAAAATCTTTTTACCCTGAATATCAGCTCTGGGAGATTTGAAAATAAAAAAGGCGTTAGCCAAAAAAGAAAGATAATCCAAAACGATATTTGGAGAGATATTTATTTTTTGCGATTTTAGAAAATCGCTGATTTTTTTGGCTGAAACTAAACTGCCTGTGTTATCCGCCAAATATTCAACCAAATTTTCCAAAAAAGCGGGATTACGGATTTTATATCTGCTCACTACATCTTTATAAAGGATAGTATTGTAAACGCTTTTTAAATAATCATAGACTATTAAATCGTCTAATTTCAAATGCATTAGATAGGGTAAACCGCCATATTTGATATATTTCAAAAGAGAATCTTGACTATTTTTTAATTTATGAAAAGTTAAAAATTCCAAATAAGACAAACTAAAAACCTGAATTTCTAAATAACGCCCGTTTAAATAAGTTGCTAGCTCGCCAGAAAGTAAATGAGCATTACTGCCAGTGCAATAAATATCATATTTCCCGCTCGCTTTCAAATCTCTGAGAGCTTTTTCAAATTTATCAATATCTTGAATCTCGTCAATAAAAACATAATTTTTTCCTCTCACTTTGCTTTGCTTTTTAATATAATTTAATAAATCTTGATAATTTTTAATTTCATCAAATTTATTTAGCTCTTTATTGATATAAACAATATTAGCCCGCGGATGCTTTTTTTTAATTACATCCATAATCTGAAAAAGCAAGTAGCTTTTCCCTACTCTTCTCTGTCCCGTAATAACTTTAATAATATCCTTATCAATAAAAGTATTTATCCTATCTAAATATATTTTTCTTTCTATATACTTTTTAATCATACTTAAAATATTTTAATTTATTGGTTATATTTTAAGTATACATAAAACTTTTTATAAGTCAATAGTTAGCTAATTCTATAAATAGTTAACTTCAGTTTTCCAGTATATCCTTAAGATCAAGCAACTCCGCTTTCTCAAAAAGCGCTTTGTACAAAGTGATAAGCGAATTATATAAATTTTTATTTTCAATCATTAAAATAAAATTCTGTTGTGGAATTATAATAAAAATGCGGTTTGGATAAAGCAAGTAAAGATTTATTGAAAAAGGAAATTCTTTCTCATCTATTATTCTGACAGTGGCAGGTCTTTGACGCATAATGCTTTTAATCTTTTCTGGAGCGGATTGAATAACAGCAATTGCATCTTTTGTTATAATCCCTTGCGTAACAATTTTCTTATCTAAAAACTTTTTCTCCCATTTACACCAAAATTCCCATCCCATTTTTTCTACATTTTCCTTCATCGCTTCTCCGGATTCTATTAAACAAGGAATGTGTTTATAATCCATTTTTAACATTAATTCATAAAGTTTAAACAGCCCTTGCTTGGTATCAAAATATTCAATTTTTGGTTTTTTAGATGGAAAATCCAAAAGGTTTTCCAATTGAGGCAACACATCAGAAAAACTTTTTACTTTTTCTTCCGCTTCTTCAAGTATACGCTGGGGTTCAATAGGAATAAAATATTCAACTCCCTGTTTCTTGCTCTTTTTAAGATAGCCTTTTTCAAGAAGACTTTTAGTATAAATATAAATTGATGTCCTTGGAGAGTTTACTTCTTTTACTAAATCAGAAACTTTGGCAAAACCAAATTTTAGGCAAGCCAAATATACTTCCGCTTCCTGTTTTTTAAATCCCATCTCTTCAAACTTTTTTATATAATTCATATTTGTATAATAAACGATGTTGATAATTATGTCAACATTGTTTTGTTATCTTTTGTTTATTGTAAGCTAATTATACTAATTCTTAATAAGTTTTGTTGAATTCTCAAGACAAGTATTTGTTGGTTTGATATAAATAGTATAGAGAGTAAGAATAAGATATTAAATAATTTTTTAAAATACTTTTGAAAGGAGGTGATACATATGGCTCTTGGTTGGTCAGGAAGTAATGGCGGAATTACTCAAAATTATAAATCAATTTCCGCTAAAAATTTAAGGCAAGATTATGCTCAGCAAATGTGTTCATATCCGCTGGAGGTTTCTTATTTTGTTAATAATATTTGTAATCTTAAATGTCGGCATTGTTATGTTGGTTACAAAAATGAAAACAATTCTTTGACAGTTGAACAATGGGAACAAGTTTTTGACGAATGCATTGCAATAGGCGCTTTGACTTTTGGAAATGTCGGAAAAGAACCAACGCTAAGCTGGGAAAAAAGTGTCGCTTTGCTACAATACCTTAAAGAAAAAAGAAGGCAAAAATCAAAAATCCGTTTCGGATTAGTTACTAACGCTATATTGCTAAACAAAGAAAAATCAAAAGAACTCAGTGAAATAAATCCTGATTATTTAGACATAAGTCTTGACGGAACTAAAGAAATTAATGACACAATTCGTGGTCACGGTTCTTATGCTAAAGTAATAAATAATATAAAATTATTTCCTCGAGATTTGCTAAATAATGTTTTTATCAGCTTCACTGCAAATCAATTAAATTTACGCGCTATTCCTGAATTGATAGATGAGATTTACAAAATAGGCGTTAAAAATATTTTGATTTCACCTTATGTTTCTAATCATATTGCAGGTAATATAAAAGAGGATGATTTGTATGTGAAAGAAGATAACATTGTAATTGAAATAGAAAAATTGCTAAATGGTGAACTTATAAATTTTGACCGATATGATGATCTGAATATATATGTCAAAACAGATTTTACTTCTTTTTCAAGTCTAATGCAGAAATTTGTAGACAAAAAAATTATTGATAGAAATAACTTAAAAATTGATGAGTATGGCGTTATTTTCACGAAATATACTTTCAACAGTAACAACATCTATTTTAATTATCTTCCTTGGGATAACTCCTTCACACAGGCAATAAGAATTAGTCATGATGGTTTCATTGGCAATTGCTATGATATGCTTTTTAGAGATTATTCAGATAAAGCTATTGGCAATGTAAAAAATAACTCTGTTATCCAGATATTAAAAAGCACTAGGTCAAAAATTGAGCGCAAAAATAAATAGTCTAAACTAATTATAACCAAAGAGGCCAGGGCTGTGCATTTATCTCTAACTCAGCTTATCATAGCTGAATAATCTCTTAATGTTTAAACTGTTTTTATATAATTCCTGACTGATATTTTCTACTTCATTTGCTCTCATTGCGTTTAAAGCGAAGCTGCGCAGT
>DAOWDU010000054.1 GCA_030638825.1 bacterium
AAATAAACTGGAAAGTTGCGGGGTGAGATCTATTAATAATATTGTTGATATTACGAATTATGTGATGCTATCTTTTGGGCAGCCGATGCATGCGTTTGATGCTGATAAATTAAACGGAAAGATAATTATTAGAAAGGCGAAAAAAGGCGAGAAGATTCTGGCGTTGGATGAGGAAACTTATGAATTAAATGAGAATGATCTTGTGATTGCGGATGAAAAAAGTCCGATTGCGATTGCGGGAGTGATGGGCGGGATGGAAACGGCGGTTGATGAGAATACAAAAAATATAATTTTTGAAGCGGCGAACTTTGATTGCACAAATATTAGAAAAACATCAAAAAAGCTGAAACTATCTTCCGAATCTTCTTATCGGTTTGAAAGGGAAATTGATCCAGAAATGACGATGTCGGCAATAATGAAAGCGGTTGAGATGGCAAAGGATTTGGCGGGCGGAAAAGCAGAAGAAAATATAGCAGATGTTTATGATAATCCAATTGAGAAAAAAGAAATAGAATTTAAGTTTGAAAGAATTAAAAATTTGCTGGGAGTTGAGGTTGCTGAGAAAGAAGTAGTAATAATTTTAGAATTGCTGGATTTTGAAGTGGCAATAAACATCTCGTCCCGTCAGAGTCTCTCCGCAGAGGACTCTGACGATAAAAAAATTATAAAAGTAAAAGTTCCGACATATAGAATAGATATTGAGAGAGCGAATGATATTATTGAAGAGGTTGGTAGAATTTATGGGTACAAAAATATTCCAGAAGTTGCGCCAGAAGTTAAGATGGAATCGGTTGTGTCTGATAAAACATTATCATTAGAGAAAGATATTAGAACAATTTCGGAAGGGCTTGGATTTTGCGAAACTTATAATTATTCTTTTGTAAGTGAAAAAGATATCAATAATCTTGGCTTAAAAGTAGAAGATCATCTTGAGCTTCAGAATCCATTGAGCGAAGAGCACAAATTTATGAGGATAAGCGTTTTGCCTTATCTTTTGAAAAATATTGAGAAGAATTTGAAATACAGGGATAGTTTTGCGTTGTTTGAGTTAGGGAGAGTATATTTGAAAAGCGATAATAAATTGCCAGACGAGAAAAGAATATTTGCGGGAGTTGTGGTTGGTAAGAATATTAAAAGCACTTTGTTTTATGAATTAAAAGGACAAATGGAAATTTTATTAAATAAATTGGGAATTGCTGCAGACACCGAGTGTCCACGGCGGGGACACTCGGTGTCTTCGTTTTGGCATAAAAGCAGATCAGCGGAAATTATTTATAAAAACAAAACAATTGGCAGAATCGGCGAAATTCATCCAAATATTTCTAATGCTTTCGGAATTGAAACAAGAGTTTCATATGTTGAAATTTATGAAGAAGAATTATTAGAATTTTACAGTAAAGAAAAGAATTTCCAGAAAATAAATAAATTTCCATCTGCTGAACTTGATTTGTCTGTTGTGTTTACTGAAGACGTGAAATGGGATGATGTTAAAAAAGTTGTTTTTACCGCTGGCGGCAAACTTGTAAAAAATGTTGAGCCGTTTGATATTTATCGCGGTGAAGAATTAGGAGACGGCAAAAAAAGCATCGCTTTTAGAATTTCCTATCAGGCGGAGGATAGGACATTGAAAGATGAGGAGGTTGGGGTTGTGCAGGGGAAGGTTGTTGAGGAGTTGGGGAAGATGGGATGGGAAATTAGAAATTAAATCAAATAATAAAATATCACATATGAATTATGGAAAAGCTAGAACAAGATTTATTTAAAAAAGAATTATCACTGGATTTTGAAAAATCGGAGGATTTTATTGAACAAAATTTTTTGAAGACTGAAGAAGAAATTGAATTTGAAGGATTGAAATATAAACTGATAGAATTTTGTCCTAAAAGTAAAGAAGTTAAAGAGTGGATATTGGATAGGAAGTTTTATTTATTTGGTGGAAGCGGAAATGTGTCTCGTTCGATAGGAGATTTATCAGAGGTAGAAGAAAATAAAAAAGAATATATAGAAGATGTTAGAGAAAAATATTCCAAAGAGTGGATTTCAGATTGCCAAAAAATGGCAGGTTTGCTTGAAAGTAATTATGAAGAAGTTGCTATTAGAACTGAAGAAGCGATAGGATTGATAGAGGGATTTTTAAAGTCAATGAACAAAGATTCTCTTGCCAGTTATTACACTTCCTCACTCTATGGAGAGCATAAAGCTTTTATTATGAAAGATTTGATGGAAAAAGGAGAGGACATGGAAAAAATTACAGCAGGGAAATTAAATGACACAAATGAAGGTTTGTGGATAAATTCTCAGCTTTCCCCATATACTCCTTATGTTTCTATGGTATTTTTAAGGAGAAATATTTGTCAAATGGAAGAATGGAAGACAGTATTTGAGGAATCCTATAATAAACTACAAGAACAGCAAAATAAAAATGTGCATATAGAATTAAACAAACTCAGTTATGATAAAATATCGGAATCAATAATTGAAGAAATTGAATCGGGAAACGAGTTTTTTAAGCGCTTATTTCCTATGGATATGTGGCGTGATTTACATGCTTTAATTTATGCAAAACACGGTGATATTTATAGACCGATAAGAGTTAAATTTGATAATCTTCTTAATCAGGAATTTTCTAATCCTATCGGAGATAATCGTTACGCTTTTTCTTTAATGAATAAAGATAAAGATTTTTATTCTGGTAGCGCTGGCGATGGTTGGAGCGTTCCTGCTTCTGATAATAAAATGTCTGATATTACAGATTTTGCTATGGTTACTGGAAAAGAGTTTCATCAAGATGGAGTATTTAAATTTATGGTAATTGAGCATGATAATAAATAATCAAAAATTGTATAATTGAACCCAAAAAAATGTCAATCCTCTCCGTCAAAAACCTAACGAAAGAATTTAAAAACTTCAAAGCTGTTGATGGAGTTAGTTTTGATGTTGGAGAGGGTGAGATTTTTGGATTGCTGGGTCCGAATGGGGCGGGGAAGACGACGATAATTAGAATAATCGCGACAGTGCTTGCGCCTACCCGAGGAACTGTTGAAGTCCTCGGTTTTGATATTATTAAAAATTCAGAGGAAGTGAGAAAAAATATTGGTGTGCTAACAACGGATATTGGTGTTTATGAAAGATTTTCAGGTCGAGAGAATTTGAGATATTTCGGAGAGCTTTATGGATTGTCTAAAGAAGTTTTAGAAAAAAGAATAAACGAATTATCAAATCTTTTAGAAATGCGGGATTTTATAGATCGCAAGGCGGGGAAATATTCAACAGGAATGAAACAAAAATTAGCAATCGCGCGCAGTGTGATTCACGATCCGAAAGTTCTTATTTTTGACGAGCCGACTGCCGGTCTTGATGTCTTGGCTTCGCAGACCGTACTTAATTTTATGCGTCAATCCAAAAAACCCGGCGGGTGCGTTATTTTTTCCACCCACCAAATGCACGACGCGGAAAAATTATGCGATCGGGTTGTTATTATTCATAAAGGGAAAGTTATTGCTAATGATAAGGTTGAAGCGTTGAAAAGCAAAACAAGTTCAGATTATTTGGAGGATGTTTTTATGAAGATGATGAGAGTGTAAAATTATAAATAATATGTCACCCTGAGCTTGTCGAAGGGTGAGCAGTCTCACAAAATGTTTTGTGAGGTTTTCCACTCTTCAACAAGCTCAGAGAGATACTCTCTTTAGTAAAACAAAAAATTATGAAATCTTATTTCGTATATATTTTAGAATGTTCAGATCAATCGTATTATACTGGAGTAACGAATGAAGTAGAGAGAAGAGTTGCTGAGCATCAATATGGATTAAATCTAAAATGCTATACTTACAAAAGAAGACCCGTTGTGTTAAAATTTATTGAACAATTTAATGATGTAAATCAAGCGATTGTAAGAGAAAAACAAATCAAAGGGTGGACGCGAAAAAAGAAAGAAGCTTTGATGACTCACGATTTTGATAGATTAGTTGAGTTATCAAATCATAATGATCTGTGAGACTGCCTACCCTTCGACAAGCTCAGGGTGACAATCTTTTTAATAAGTTTGTTTATAGTGTATTCCCATGTCAAAAACCATTCTCACAATTTTCAAAAAAGAATTAAAAGACACGATCCGTGATCGGCGGACTTTGATGGCGATGGTTGTGATGCCGATGCTTTTGATGCCGGTGATGACAATTGGGATGTTTAAGTTTATGGAATATCAGGTGGAGAAACAGGGAGAGAAAGTTGTTAAAATTTCTATTATTGAAAAAGGCGAAGCGCCCGCGCTTATAGAAATGATTAAAAATCAGGAGAAAATTGAAATAGTGGAAACAGACGGCGAAATAAAAGACGCGGTTACGAATGGCGATCTTGATCTTGGAATAATTATCCCGGAAAATTTTCAGGAAAATATTGATGATCAAGAAGTTGCCAACATTACAATTATCCAAAAATCTACCGACATAGATTCGGGAAGCGCTCTGGCAAGGATATCTTTTTTAGTGGCAAATTTCAATGATCAACTTTTGCAAGAAAGGTTTGCCGATCAGGAAATAAACCCAGAAATTTTATCAAAAGTTATTATTATTCCAGAGGATGTCGCGACAGAAAAAGAAACAGGAGGATTTCTTTTAGGTTTGATTATTCCGCTTTTTATTGTAATGTGGGCAATTACCGGCGGACAATATACGGCAATTGATGTTTCCGCTGGCGAGAAAGAGCGCAAGACACTGGAGTCGTTGCTTCTCACTCCGGTTAAAAGAATGGATATTGTTTTTGGCAAGTTTTTAACCGTCAGTGCTGTCGCTTTAACTTCCGTCATTGTTGCTATTGGCAGTTTTTATGTCGCTCTAATTTATTCTGGCGGTTTTGGTTCAATGATGCAGGACGGGCAAAGTTCAGGCGCTGAAGGAATAGTTGAAAGCGCTGCTATTAATTTTTCTATTGAACCGCAAGCAGTTTTACTTTTGCTTGCTGTCAGTTTATTTCTCGTCCTGATGTTCTCGGCGATAATTCTATCAATTGCGATTTTCGCCAAAAGTTTTAAAGAAGCGCAGAGCTATATCGGACCTTCATATTTAGTTGTGATTTTGCCTGTGGTTCTTGTCAATTCAATGCCTGGTTTTGAACCGACTCTCTGGTTTTTCGCAATTCCAGCCGTTAACGCGACTTTGCTTTTCAAAGAAGTTTTGATGGGAGTTTATGACTCAGGGCATATTTTACTAACTCTTAGTTCGCTGATTGTTTATTCTGTTATTGCGATTTTTATCGCGACGAAGATTTATTCTAAAGAAGGAGTGCTGTTTCGGGATTGAAATTAAGCTGTCATTCCCGCGGAGGCGGGAATCCAGTTTGTTTCAATAAACAATATTTTTCGTATAATTTCAACAAAAGGTTTTTGTAGAAGATTTTTAATAACTAATTAAAACAAAAAATATGAAAAAAGAATCTTTATTAACATCAATGCCGAAATTGATTATAATAGTTAGTTTGATTATTGGGATTGGGGTGGTGTTGGGTGTGTCGGGGTATTTTTGGGCGATGCCGAAAAGCGAGGTTATGATTAATAATGAAATAGAGACTGAAACTAATAATGAAGTGGATAAGAAAATTGATAATGAAACAGATCAAAAAGAAAAATTAGACATAAAAACTGGGAGAGGTGAGCTTGACGAAGGAATTGATGTTGCAAAATTACAAGAAGAAATAGACAAAGGAGATCAATCATGGAAATTAAGATATGGCTGTATGGGTTGTACTGAAGAAGAAGTAGAAAATGCAGTTGTTGTGCCAATGAGAGTTGAGGCAGAGCTGGTGTTAAAGGAGATAGGAAAGTCGTTTGGATTTACAAAAGAGGAACTGGATAATTTCAATTTAGAAAAACCATTTAGCGAACAGGGAAAGATGATTTATAAAATTTATCATAACAGCGATTTATATGTTGTAACATTAACTCAACCAGTAGTTGACTATTATAAAATTTGGATAATATCTAAGATTGAGTTTTATGAGAAAGAATGTAATCCAGAACTAATAGGAATTGAGATAGAAAGAAAAGTTAATCGAATCTTTGAAGAAAAAAATGGAAGACTTGAGCAGATTATGTCACCTGAACAATTTAAAGAACGAGGTTATAATGAATATTGCGTAATTTGGCGTAACGTAACAAATCTGTCTGCTGATATTATAAATAGATTGCCAGAAAGCGATTTACTGGAACGAGTAATAAGTGTTAAAAATTGGAATTTATATAAAAACAATACTATTGGATTTCAATTTTATTATCCTGAGAAATGGTCTCATCAAGAGTATAATAATGGAAGTCACATTTCATTTAAAGACGGCATTTTTAATGCTCCGTTAGGAATAAAAATAGATTATTTTAGGAGATCAGGGCAATGGGCTATTCAAGATATGCGTTCTATTGTGGTTGATGGGCAAAAAACTTATTTTCTTGAGAGTGGCAGCGAATGGAGTGTAAAAACATATGGTGTTATAACTAGCAAACCAGTGTCTTATTTAAGCAAAATATCAGTATCCGGACATGATTTATATTTAGAGTACGTTTTTTCTTATAATCCACAATCTGGAGATGCGAGTCAGACAACACAAAAACATAAAGATATTTTTGGAGGTATTCTTTCTACTTTTAAATTTACTGAAAAAGAAGATATTTCAGAGTGGAAAACTTATCAGAATGAGGAATATGGGTTTGAAATTAATTTGTTTGAATCATGGAGAGGATATAAAGTCTTTGAAGAATCTTGGAAAGGAACCACTCTAGATAATAATTCTACAAAGTATGAGGGACCGAAGATTGTTATCAGAAATCCGAAATGGTCTGAATCTGAAATTTGGCAAGATATTCCAATATTGGTTTTTACTAAATTTGAATGGCAGCTGATAGAGGATAAGAACTTAAATATTTTTGCTGCGCCTATAGCTCCAAGTAAACTGGGAGAAAATAATAAGTATGTTTTTTCTCTACCACCTCGCTGGGTTGGATTTACTGATGCTTTAGGACAAGATGAAGCGCAAAAAACAGTAGGAACATTTAAAGCAATTGCCTTAAATGAATTATCAAATTAGAAGGCTTATCGCAACAAGCTCAGGGCGACATTGATTGTTCAACAAAAGCGGATTTTCTTTTGGAAGATCTGTTTTTATAGTGTATAGTGAGAGAGTGATAAATGTGAGTATTTTGAAGTCCAGCTTCGGAACTGGGTTCTAAAATATGTGTGATTATAAAAAATAATTTTTTAAAACAAAAATCATGAAAATTGAGAATATAATTTTTGAATACGGTGTAGTTATATCTATATTGGTTAGTGTTTATGGAATGATACAATTCATTTTAGCTATAAAAAGAAAAGATAAAGAAGGAAGATATAGAGCTCAAAAAGTAATTGTTTATAGTTTTGTCCTCCTCCTTCTTTGGGGTCTTTTGTTTTTTCCCAAAAGCGTTGTTTTATAATTTTTGTGGAAGCGGGTTGCAAGCCAGTTTTTGCAAACTTTAACAAAAGCGGGTTTTCTCTTGAAAGATCCGCTTTTATAGTGTATACTAACTAAGTGATAATAAATAGTAATTTATACAAATTTATGGTTAAAACAAGCAAAAAAACTGATAAGAAAAAATCAGAATACGGCGCTAAACAAATACAAGTTTTAGAAGGATTGGCTCCGGTCAGGAAAAGACCTGGGATGTATATTGGCGGAACAGGTCTTGAAGGATTGCATCACCTAATCTGGGAAGTTGTAGATAACGCGATTGACGAAGCGATGGCGGGGTATTGTAATTTTATAGAAATAGAATTGTTGCCAGAAAACAAAGTAAAAATCAGCGATAATGGGCGGGGGATTCCGGTGGAAAAACATCCGCAGACAAAAAAATCTACTTTAGAAACTGTTCTAACAGTTCTTCACGCGGGCGGGAAATTTGGCGGAGAAGGGTATAAAGTATCAGGCGGTTTGCATGGTGTGGGAATTAGCGTTGTGAATGCTTTGAGTAGTTGCTTAGTTGCGGAAGTAAAAAGAGACGGGAAAATTTGGCGGCAGGAATTTAAAACTGGAAAAGCGAAAGCGAATGTGGAAGCGGTTGGAAAATCAAAAGAGACTGGGACAACAATTATTTTTGAACCGGATGGCACGATTTTTGACGAGATAAAATTTGACTGGGAGAAAATTGTTTCTAGAATGAGACAGCAAGCGTATTTGACGAAAGGCGTCAGGATAAAAATAATGGATAATAGAAATGCGGAAAAGAAAAAGTCTTATTCATTTTACTTTGACGGCGGAGTGATTTCTTATGTGCGGCATCTTAATCAAGGCAAGGAAATAAAAAATCAAACTCCGTTCTATGTGGAAAAAGAAAAAGACGAAGTTTTAACGGAAATTGCGGTACAATATAACGATGGCTATAAAGATCATATTTTCGCTTTTGTAAATAATATTCATACTGTTGACGGCGGAACGCATGTCGCGGGATTTAAGTCCGCGCTGACGAGAAGCTTCAATTCGTTTTCAAGGAAAAAGGGATATATCAAAGAGAAAGATGAAAATTTGACGAGTGAGGATGTTTTAGAAGGATTGACGGCGGTAATAAATATTAAAATAAAAGATCCGCAATTTGAAGGACAGACAAAAGGGAAATTGGGAAACGCCAATGTGAAATCAATCGTTGCTGGCGTGATGTCTGCCGCATTGGAAGAATTTTTTGACGAAAATCCAAATGACGCTAAGGCGATTTTGAACAAATGTATTTTAACTGCTAAAGCGAGAATGGCGGCGCGAGCGGCGCGAGATACAATTATCAGAAAAGGCGCTCTGGAAGGAATGACTTTGCCTGGAAAACTTTCCGATTGTTCAAACAGAAAGTCCGAGGATTGCGAGATTTACATTGTAGAGGGAGACAGCGCGGGCGGAAGCGCGAAGCAGGGGAGAGACAGATCTTTTCAGGCGATTTTGCCGTTGCGGGGAAAAATCCTAAATGTGGAAAAAGCGAGACTGGACAAAATGCTTACCTCAAACGAAATAAAAAATTTGGTAATTGCTTTAGGCGCGGGAGTCGGCGAGCAGTTTGATATTTCTAAGTTGAGATATAATCGGGTGATTATTATGACTGATGCTGATGTTGACGGCGCGCATATCAGGACTTTGTTGCTCACTTTATTCTATAGGTACTTTGAGGAATTAATTACAGGCGGGCATATTTATATCGCTCAACCGCCCCTTTTCAAAATTCAGGTTGGCAAAGAATTTAAATATGTTTTTACGGAAGAAGAAAAAGAAGAGGCGATTAAGTATTTTCAATTAAAGGTTCAGGAAAGAAAAGCAAAAAATAAATCTGAAAAACAGGATGAAGAAAACGAAGCAGAAGAAGAAAATAAAGAACTCAAAGGCATAAATATCCAGAGATACAAAGGTCTTGGCGAGATGAATCCTGAACAACTCTGGGAAACAACAATGAATCCTGAAACTCGCATTATGAAAAAAGTTTCCATCGCAGACGCCGAAGCAGCGGATTTGGTTTTTGAGACTTTGATGGGTAATGAAGTTGAACCGAGAAGGAAATTTATTCAGACGCATGCGAAGAGAGTGAAGAATTTGGATATCTAACGCCGAATATTAAATATTGGATATTAAATATTAAAAAAACTGCGTTATTTAAACGCAGTTTTTAGGTCTTAACTGATTTTATAAAATATGTTATATTTAGAATAGCGCTGGCAATGCTAAAGAGAATAACATACTTATTGCTATTAAACTAACAACAACGAATTTGACGGCAGTGTATAATTTTTTCTTTTTCATAGGAGATATTTAACTATTTATAAAACAAGTATATCAATAAATATTCAAAAAAGCAATTATAATTTATGATTATCAAGAAAAAAAAGAAAAAAAGTATTGTGAGTAAAATCTTTTCTTTTAATTTGTTTTTAATAGGAAGTGTTTTAGTCGTTGTTTTTTTGGGGACAGGTTTGGGAAAAGAATTTTATCGGGATTATCAGATTGAAAAAGAAATTGATTCTTTGCAAAATGACATAGCGGTAATAGAAAAAGATAATTATAAATTATCGCAGTTGATTGAATATTATAAAACGGATGAATACAAAGAAGCAGAAGCGAGGAAAAGGTTTAGTTTAAAAAAAGATGGCGAGAGCGTTGCAATCGTAAAATCAGATCCGAGAGTTTTAGGTGATTTTGATGCTGAAAAAGAAAGTCAAAACCTGCCGAATTATATGAAATGGTGGAATTATTTTTTCGCGAGTAAGTAAAATAATTATTAATTTTTGAATTAGATATTGAAAATTAGAAATTATGTTTGCGGGTATAATATATCGGTATTATACGACCTTCCCAAGGTTGAGAGACGGGTCCGACTCCCGTTACCCGCTCAGGTATGTTAATATTAATAAAGTTTTGGAATTTACCCTTTAGGGTTTTAAGAAGTCTCACCTAAATTAAAACTATCCAAATAAAATCCTAAAGGATAAATTCCGTATAAACATTTAAACAAGTATGAATAATCATTCGTTAAAAATAGGGATGAGCTTTGGACTAACATCGGGAGTAATCACAACGCTTGGGTTGATTGTCGGCTTGAATGCGGGGACGCACTCAAAAATTGTGATTATTGGCGGAATTCTGACAATAGCGGTAGCGGATGCTTTTTCTGACGCGCTCGGTATTCATGTTTCAGAAGAAGCAGAGAATAAACATTCTGAAAAAGAAATATGGGAATCAACGGTTTGTACTTTTTTGGCTAAATTTATTTTTGCGATGAGTTTTATCGTTCCAATAATCTTATTGCCTCTTGAAACTGCGATTATCGTAAGCATAATTTACGGATTGTCTTTATTGGGAATTTTTAGTTTTTATATCGCAGACAAGAAAAACGGAAGCCGTTGGAAAGCGGTTATAGAACATCTAATTATTGCGATAGTAGTTATAATTCTAACTAACTGTATTGGCAATCAAATCCAATGCTGGACTGAGCCGTTGAATTTGGCATAATTTATTTCTCTCCTTTATATCCCCAAGGCTGTCTGCCGAATCCGTGTCCGTCTTGATCAATTCTGTGGATTTCTTCTGACTTGCATTTTGGGCAGGACATCATACTTCTTCTTCCTGTGCCGAAATCTTCTTCCCATTCGTATTTGCATTTTTCGCATTTGAATTTTCTTTTTCCTTCATTGTTCATTTTAATAACACCTCCTTCTATTTTTATTGCCTTGCCATTTATCAGGGCGTCGGCAATTTTTTGATTAGCTAAACATAAAATTCGTTGAAAAGTGCTTTGGGACACTTTCATTTTTTTAGCACATTTAGTTTGATCTAATCTCTTATAATTTTTTAATCTTATGGTTTCCAGTTCGTCCACAGTTAAAATATTTTCCTCAAGAGATGACATCGGAACGCCACGCGGTTTGAAGTAGGTTGTTTCTGGACTAAAATTTATGTGTCGTATTTTTTTGGGTCGCATTTCGTTAATTAAATTTATAAGTTTGATTAATGTCATTGCAAGGAGCCTTCGGAGCATAGCGAACGAAATGGCGACGAAGCAATCCCGTGATTAAATTCATCGTATATAGTCACGGGATTGCTTCGTCATTCCGTTTCGCTATCGCTCAACTCCATTTCTCGCAATGACAAGTATTTCACTTCTATTTCTTTAATTCGTCTAATCTTCCTTTCACTTCCTTCAAATCTTCCTCTAACATTTCTGCTTCTTCATTTAGAATTTCTGTTTCTTCTTCTTTGGTCAGTTTTGGCTGAACTGGATATCGTCCGCCAAATCTGCCTGGACCAAATCCAAATCCGCATCCACACCCGCATCTTCCAAAAGCTCTTCCTATTCCTGATCCGCATTGACCCATTCCTCTTCCTGTTTGAGGTCCTGCTCCAGCGGGACCTGTTTTATCACCTTGTGGCATAATTATCACCTTCCTTTCTAGTTAGTTTGTCATTCCCTTGAAGAAGGGAATCCAGATGAAATATCATCAAATTATAAATATAGCATTATAATAATTTAAACATCAACTAATCTCACTGTTATTTTATTTGTAAAACATTTTTCTAAAAAAATAACACTTAATGATACTTCGTCTGGATTCCCGCCTTCGCGGGAATGACAAGGGGTTATCTCTATTATGAATATATACCCATAATGAAATCTTGTCAAGTTTTTTAAACTATAAAACAATTATATGAACAATAAAAAAATCCTAAATTTTATCTTTGAACTCGGACAATTAAAAAGAGTGAAGCATGAAGGATGGAAATTAATTGGTATAGATAATCCTGAAAGTGTTGCTGAACATTCCTTGCGCGCTGCGCAGATTGGATTTATACTTGCTAAGCTTGAGAAGTATAAAAATCCATCTGAAGTTTGTTCTATTCTTGTTTTTCACGATATAGCTGAATGTAGAATAGGCGATATTCACAAAGTGGGAAACAGATATATATCTGTGGATGAAGAAAAAGTTATAAAGGAACAAACGGCGAAGTTAGAAAATATTGGCAAGGAAATATCAGGAATGTTTAAACAAACAGAACGAAGAAATACAGAGGCGGGAATTATAGCGAAAGACGCTGATTTTCTAGAAATGGCATTTATGGCTAAGGAATATTTGGAAAGGGGATATAGTTTTGCGCAGGACTGGATAGATAATATTTCAAAAAGCGTTAAAACAAAATCAGCGGTTAGTCTTCTTAAAGATCTCCAAAAATCTAATTCTAATGATTGGTGGCAGGGATTGAAGAAGATGAAGGGATAAAATCCAAAATTGCCCACTTAGCTCAGTTGGCCAGAGCAACGCACCCGTAATGCGTAGGTCGTCAGTTCGAATCTGACAGTGGGCTCAGGTCAGGGCTGTGCATTTATCTCTAACTCAGCTTATCATAGCTGAATAATCTCTTAATGTTTAAACTGTTTTTATATAATTCCTGACTGATATTTTCTACTTCATTTGCTCTCATTGCGTTTAAAGCGAAGCTGCGCAGTCTG
>DAOWDU010000035.1 GCA_030638825.1 bacterium
GGTGCGTGGCTGATTGCGCTGTTTTTGGATTGAAGGAGGTAGGAGTTGAGGTTGGCGGAAGGTTTGGAGTGGAAGCGCAGGCGCAAATTATACCGTCAATTCCTGAAATCCCAGCTTTTCCAGACATTCAGTCAAATGGAAACACTTATCATGTTGATAAGGATGTAGGTGATAATTCTAATGACGGTTCTTCCGGCAGTCCCTGGGCGACAATTCAATACGGGGTTGATCAGTTATCTGCTGGTGATACGCTTATTGTACACGCTAGCGCAACCCCTTATAAGGGAAATGTTTCCATTGTTGTCTCCGGCACATCAGCAAATTGGATTACCATACGGGGCGCTGACGGGGCAAAAGTGAAAGTAAGCGCCACCCTTGAGGCTAGTAGCAGAGGATTTAATTTTGTTAGTACAGCTCAATATGTCTACGCGACAAATTTTGAGTGTGAGGGTTTTTTGTATGGTATACGGCTTAATGATGGCAACCAACATATCGTCCTTGATGATATTGAGCTTGATGGAAATGATACTGGCGGCTATGGCCTGAAGATTGGAGGGTTTGAAGCAACGCCTAATGGAGCGAACAATTGTTATTTTCGGAATCTTGACATACACAATGCTACCGGCTATGGCGTACATATGATTACCGGTACTCAGGATATTGTTTTTGATAACTGCGTGGCCCATCATAATGCAGGTGATGGATTTGCGGGTAGGTCTAGCATTTCATCTCCATATTATTTAACAAATCTTTATTTCATAGACTGTGAGTCACACAGTAATGCAGGAGATGGATTTGATATAGGAGGTAGATATGGCAGTGATGTTTTTAAAAACTGCATCTCCAGAGACAACGGAGGAATACAAGGGGTTGGTTTCAAAACATGGGGAACGGATGTTTGGTTTGTTAATTGCCTGGTTCATGATAATGCTTACAATGGAATGAATATTAAGAATTACTGGCCAGCGAATGTATATGTTCTTAACTGCAATTTTATAAATAATGCGAGTGGGGGCTCACAAATTGTTGCCGTAATAAGTAATACCGAAGGAGATGGTACAGTCAACTATATGGATGAAGTGGACTTATATCTCTACAACAATATTTTTATGATGGATGGTACAGGAGCAGAGTATAAAAGGCGTGCCGTGGAGTTTTATCACACCAACGCTGAAACAAAAGAATCAAATAACAACTATTTTTTCAGTCCAACTAACGCAAAAGCTTTTCAGTTTAGAGACAATTTAGCTACATACGAGACATATTATTTGTCTGATATTGGCGCGGGAAATGCTTGGCATACTGATACTGGGCATGACGCCGATTCTTTTTCAAGAAATACAGCTTCGGACGGTTTGGCAGACCCGGGATTCACTAACTTGGCTAATGATGATTATACCCTAATAGATACCAGTCTCGCTGTGGATGCCGGCACGGATGTAGGCGTAAATTATGACATTCTTGGCAGTCTAAGACCGCAGGGTTCCACCTTTGACATAGGCGCTTTTGAATACATCCCAACTGACACCGTCCCTCCCATTCTCTCCAACTCCTCCCCAACAGGCACCCTCACAGCAGGCACTACCCAAACCACAATCTCTCTCAATACAAACGAAACAGCTACTTGCAAATATTCCACAACCCCAAACACACCATATGCCTCAATAACAAACACCTTTTCAACAACAGGAGGAACAACTCATTCCCAAACAATCACAGGACTGTCAGATGGAAACAATTATAACTATTATGTCCGCTGTATTGATGAAGCAAACAATCCTAACACAGCTGATTTTAATATATCTTTTTCTGTTGCTTCTTCTCCTCTTCCTACAACCTACAACATTTTAGACTTCGCCCAATTAATAATAGACTGGCTTGCCACTGCTGTCTCTACAGCTGACCTAAACAACGACGGAGTTGTGAATACGAGAGATTTAGGTATAATAATGAGTAGTTGGGAAGGATAGTTGAAAGTTTGAAAAGTTAGAAAGTTGTAAAGTTTATAAAGTTTATAAAATTTTGATAAGTTTGTTATGCAAAACAGATTTAAAAATACTAGATTTAGTTTAATGATTATGCTCACAACCATAACTATCTGGTTTGCGGCTGATTGCGCTGTTTTTGGATTGAAGGAGGTAGGAGTTGAGGTTGGGAAAGGGTTTGGGGCGCAGGCGCAGGCGCAAATTATACCGTCAATTCCTGAAATCCCAGCTTTTCCAGACATTCAGTCAAATGGAAATACTTATCATGTTGATAAGGATATCGGAAACGATGATAATGCCTGCACGAACATTGCAAGCCCGTGTGAAACTATCCAGGCTGGCTTGAACAAGATGAGTGCTGGAGATACGCTGATTATTTCGCCAGGTGCAACTCCATATGTCGGTGAATGGGACATTGTTTTTACTGGAGATAGTTCTAGCTGGACAACTATAAAGGGGGAAGATGGGCAAACTGTCGAGATATCTCTTATAGATAGTGGGGATGCTGGCAGTCATGGCGAGTTTTCTGTCGGGGAAACATCAAGATACATTTACATTAAAAATCTTGTTATCGAGGCTGGATCGGCTGGATGGAGAGAGATTTATATACATGACGATGTGGAGAATGTTGTATTTGAAGATGTGGAATTTGATGGTAACGACATCAACATCTATGGGTTTATAATTGGAGAAACCGACATTTCGCCAGGAGTAACAAACATTTACCTCAAAAATGTTATGGTACATAACACGGGTCAATATGGGATTATCTTTCGAAAACCTGTCACAACTGTAGTTTTGGAAAATGTTACTGTTCACACGGTTCCTATTAAGGATGCTGCAAATGATTGTATAGCAGGGAGAAGCAACCAAGGAGATACATATGTATTAAAGGATTTTTATTTAAAGAATGTGACTGTTTATGATTGTGGCGAACAGGGTTTAGATCTCGGCGTTGCAGAAGGAATTACTTATATAGATGGATTGACTGCATACAATTGTAACTACGGTGCCATAAAACTTTGGGGTAATACTGTTTGGATAATGAACTCGCTCTTTTATGATAATGCCGACATTGGGCATATTGAAGTTAAATTAATGGAAACTGCCCCACACCATGATGCTGCTAAGATTTATTTGTTGCACAATACTTTTGGCGGTGGTGCGACAACCAAGAGAGCCGTATACACTCAAAAGTGTTCGAATGTTAATACGGCCATAGCTACAGATTGGTGGATTTATAATAACATCTTTTTTTCAGAACACCCTAGCCAAGAGTCTTTCTTTATGCTGATGCCAAGCTCAGATCACGATGTAATTGAAGAAGGAAATAACTATTATTTTGGTGTATCAGATCATAGAGCCATAGGATGGAGAGATATGGGTGTTGATGGTTGTTCATGGGGACCATATACTGAATCATATACTGTAAGTTACATGACTGATGGCACATGGAATGCAGGTGGGGTTTATGCTCAATTTGGGAATGGGGAAGGAAATATCGCAAGATACATTGGAGATGGAAACGGACTTACAAACCCAGGTTTTGTTAATCTTGGTAATGACGATTATTATTTTCTTTCAGGCAGTTTTGCTGTTGATGCAGGTATTGATGTTGGTATAACTCATGATATATTAGGTAATCCAAGAGATGGAAAACCCGACATAGGCGCCTACGAATACATCCCAACTGACACCGCCCCTCCCACTCTTTCTAACCCTTCTCCAACAGGCACCCTCTCCACAAACACCACCCAAACAACAATCTCCCTCACCACAAACGAAACAGCTACTTGCAGATATTCCACAACCCCGAACACAGCATATGCTTCAATGACAAACACCTTCTCAACAACAGGAGGAACAACTCATTCCCAAATAATCACAGGACTGTCAGATGGAAACAGTTATAACTATTATGTCCGCTGTATTGATGAAGCAGGCAATCCTAACACAGATGATTTTAATATCTCTTTTTCTATCGCTTCTTCTCCTTCTCCTATAACTTACAACATTTTAAACTTCGCCCAATTAATAATAGACTGGCTTGCCACTGCTGTCTCTACAGCTGATCTAAACAACGACGGGGTTGTGAATACGAGAGATTTAGGTATAATGATGAGTAGTTGGGAGGAGTAGTTGAAAAGTCAAAAATTTATAAGGTCGTAAAGTTTTAATGAGTTATTAGCAGATAGATATATTTAGAATGATTATATGAAAAGCGTAAACAACATAAAAATAAAGGACATAATGATTAAAGAGGTGATTTTTGTTTTTCCTGAAACAGACATAAGAGAAGCGGCCACCTTAATGAAAAAACATAGAATTCACGGGTTGCCAGTGGTCAAAGAAAAAAAAGTAGTTGGTATTGTCACTAAAACGGATTTTTTTGTGAGAGGTCCGTCAAGTTTTCATTTGCCGTCTTACATTGATTTTATAAAAAATATTAAAGGAACAAAAAACGTTGAAAAAGAAATTCAAAAAAACAGCAGAATAAAAAAGTTTTTAAATGTCAAAGTAAAAGACATTATGACTAAAAAATGCCTTACGGTTAATTCCGAAATGACAATTGAAGAATTGTTTAAGATATTTTCCAAAACGGAATTGCAGGTTTTTCCTGTTGTTAACAAAAGCGAGATTTTAGTAGGAGTAGTTACTTCCTTGGATCTTATTAAATTTCTTAAAATATAATTAATTATTAAAATCAAAATTATGAATTATCAAAAAGAAAAAAGGCCGATTGACGAATCGGCGGAGGAAACTTATTCTTGGCTGAAGAAAAAAATTGTTTTTATGAAAAAAACAAGAGTGAAAACATGGCAAGGAACGATTATTCTCGCTTTTGTGATTGGAATGTTTTCTTATCTGATTTTATCAATTGAAACAGATACGCACATAGCTTCAAGAGCGGACGGAGAAACAGCTTCTTTGGCGCTAAGTCCGACCGTGGTAAATGTTGAGATCGGAGACACTTTTATTTTAAATGTTTTATTGAACACTGACAGCAATAATGCAGTGGTGGCAAGAGCAATCGTGAATTATGATGCGGACAGTTTTAGTCTGACAAATTGGAATATTAACAATTCAGTTTTTGATAGCAGCGCTTGCGCCAGTGAAGGCAAAACAGCGTGTGAAATAATAGACGATACGACCAATGGCGTTATAGATATTACTTTAGCTAAACCAAGTCCCGGAGTAAATTCGTCTTCTGGATTGATTGCCGCTCTTACTTTTCAAGCTTTACGGGCAACAACTGAAAATATAACAATAAGTTTTACATCTGGAAGCTATAGCGATTCTGATGTTATTTTTGATGGCATTGGAAGCGATGGCGCCGGGACGGATATTTTAAACAGCGTTACAAACACGGCAGTTACGATTACTGCTCCGACTTGTGCCAGCTTCACTTATAGTGGCTGGAGTGTTTGCCAGCCTGACAGCACTCAGTCCAGAACTGTAGCATCATCCTCCCCAAGCGGCTGCGTTGGCGGCAGTCCAGTTTTAACGCAAAGCTGCGTTTATGACGGAGGCGGAGGCGGCGGAGGTGGAGGCAGCGAAAGTACAATTTGCGCCAGCTTCACCTATAACGACTGGAGTGTTTGCCAGCCTGACAGCACTCAGTCCAGAACTGTAGCATCATCCTCCCCAAGCGGCTGCGTTGGCGGTAATCCTGTTTTAACACAAAGCTGTGTTTACGGCGGAGGATCTTTTCTGCCAACCCCTTCTAATTTCAAGGCTGTCGCGACAGATGAGCAGATTACTCTTACCTGGAATAATCCAACCAGCAGCGACTTTGTTGGCGTATTGATTATAAAAAAAGAAGGCAGTGCTCCTTCTTCAGCGAGTGATGGGGAAGAAGTTTATAAGGGCAATAAAGAAGAGTGCATAGATACTAATTTAAGTAGTGGTGCAGAATACTATTACGCGGCCTTTTCTTATGATGACGAATTAAGTTATTCGCAGGCCAGTTCTCTTTCTTCTCAGTTGGGAGGCGGAGAAAGCGGCAGTGAAGAGTATCCTGACGGCACTCTTCTGAAAATACCAGAAAGCTTCAAGGTTTATGTTGTTATTGATCAGAAAAAGAAATGGATTCCAACACCGGAAGTGTTTGAAACTTTAGGCTATCAGTGGGGAACAATAACCATACTTGACAAAACATCATTAGCAAACATTCCTGATTATGAAGACAATCTGATTAGAGCTATTGGCAATTACAAAGTATATCTTGTCGTTAGTGGAATTAAAAGACACATTCCAAATCCGGAAATATTTTTGGACTATGGATTTGCTTGGGAAGATGTTGTGGATACTCCTCAAGCCACTATTGACAAATATTCTCGCGGTTATTTAATTAGAGAAAGCAGACAGGGTACGATATATTATTTATCTCCAAACGGCGTTAAAAAATGGATTAGGAATCCGGAAATTTTCGTTTCTTACAATAATAAATGGGAAGATATTCAAGTAATAAGCAAAAGAGAGATGGATTCTTATCCAGAATCTAATTTGATTAGGTTATCTGGAACTAATGAGATCTATTTTATTGAGGGAGCGACGAAACATTATATTCCTACTGCTCAAGTTTTTAATAAGCATCATCTTGATTGGAATGTTGTTTTAGATATTAATGAGATGGAGTTTAATTATTACAAAAGAGGAGCGGATTTGAACTAAGAAGCAACAAAGAAAAAAATATAGCCTCTTTTTGACGACCGTCAGAAAGAGGCTATATTTTTTATTTGGCGTAGATGTAGTTTTTAAACTTTAATCTTCATAAACCTTCTCTTTCCCACCTGCGCAATCATTCCATCTTTCACTTCTATATTTTTCTCAAAATCCTTCTGCACAACATCGTTAATTTTTACTCCGCCCTGCTGGACTAATCTACGAGCATTTGATTTTGAAGAGGCGAGTTTTGTTTCAATAAGCAAGTCCAGAAGGCGACATTTGCGAATGTCGCCTTCTTTTACAGAAAGTTTAAATTCTTTTATGTCAGACGGTTTTTGTTTATCTCTAAATATTTTATTAAATTCTTCTTCAGCTTCTTCAGCGGATTTTTTGTTGTGGTAAATTGTGATTATTTCACGGGCAAGTTTTACTTTCAAATCGCGCGGGTTTTTTGAAGGATTTTTTAAATCAATTTTTATTTGCTGCAGTTCATTTTCGGAAATATCAGTTAATAATTTAAAGTAATAAAATATCATCTCGTCTGAGATAGACATAATCTTTCCGAACATTGAATCTGGTTCTTCCGTGATGCCGATATAATTATCCAAGCTTTTGCTCATTTTTTCTTTTCCGTCAAGTCCGACAAGGAGGGGAGTAGTCAAAACATTTTGCTCGGGCAAATTCATTTTTCTTTGCAAATCTCTGCCAGCGAGCATATTGAATTTTTGGTCCGTGCCGCCGATTTCCACATCGGCTTTGATCATTATGGAATCATACGCTTGCATAATCGGATAGAGCATTTCACTTGTGGCAATGTCAATTCCGCTTTTTAGCCTTTTAGAAAAATCATCTCGTTCTAAAATTCTGGCAACGGTGAATTTGCTGAGAAGTTTTAAAACATCTTCAAAATTAAGTTTTGAAAACCACTCGCTGTTGTATCTTATTTCTGTTTTTTTAATATCTAAAATTTTTCCAACTTGCGCGAAATAGCTTTCTGCGTTTTTCTGAACTTCTTCTTTAGATAAAGCTGGTCTTGTCTTTGATTTTCCTGAGGGATCGCCAATCATTCCTGTGTAATCGCCGATGATAAAAACAACCTGATGTCCAAGATCTTGAAATTCTTTTAACTTTCTCAAAACAATAGAATGTCCCAAATGCAAATCTGGTCGGGAAGGATCACAGCCAAGTTTAATTCTCAGCTTTTTTCCTGAATTTAATTTTTTTTCTAAATCAGTTTTTATAATAACTTCTTTTGTGTTATGAGTGAAGAGAGTTTTGATTTTGTTATTCATAGGGTTGACATAGTTGGTTAAAGGGGTTATGGTTTGGGTAATATTATGGAGGACATTATGACATTGAAAGGGAAAAAAGCAAAAAGAGAAAAAGAAAAGAAAAAATCGGAAAAAAGAAATCCAGGTAAAAATGGAGGAAAAAGAAAGAGAAATAAAAATGGAGCAAAATAATGAACATCTACGACTTTAATTTTTTAAGTAGATGTTTCTTCTTTGTCTAAAATTAAAATTGAAAAATTTGCTCTTGACATTATGTTTAGATATGGTATTTTTTATGTAGAATTCAGGGACAAGAGAGCACGCCTATAGGCTTTGCTTGAAAATTAATCTCTTTCCCGAAAAAGCGCCTTTTAAGGTTTTGTCCTTACGAGGCTCTTTTTTTATTTGAGATTAAAATCATTTTTCATAATTTAAATCTAACATAGTTGTTATTTTGTGGCAATAAAATTTGTTCTTTTAAAATATTTAAGATGGGTGTATAATATTGATAGTGTTAGCATTTTTTAAATCATTAAAACAAAACTATGCAAGAACAAAATTTAGAAACGCCAATAGAGAATAAAAACATAAACAAACTTAAAAACAAAAAAAGCGTCTTAGTGGTCGCTTTGTTTTTATTTATGTTTATTTTTCTAACTATTATTCTTTATTTCTACAAAAACAAAGAACCAGAATTTCAGGTTCCGAGAGTGGAGTATGCGCAGGCTTATTCTTTGACAAATGATAAAATTTCCCAGAGCGCGGGGATTACTGTTTATTTGCCGCCGAAGATGGAACTTAGCAAAAGTAAGGCTCAGAGGAATACTAAATTTACGCCAGAAATAGAAGGTAGCTGGATAGAAAGCGATAAAGATGATGTAGTCATTTTCAAGCCAGATGAAATATTGAAAATGGGCAGATATTATACAGCTATTTTAGAAGTAGATGAAAAAACTATTGAGAATGATTTTTTGATTGTTGACGATCCGAGAGTTCTGACCGTTTTTCCGAAAACTGACTCGGAGGCGAGCGAGGATTCGGAAATTACGGTAATGTTCAACAGGCCAATGGTGCCGATTACGACTTTGGATGTTCTGGAAAGTTACGGCACGCCGATAGAAATTTATCCGCCAACGGAGGGAAAGTATAAATGGATTGGAACAGCGACTGCGCAATTTATTCCCGCAGAAAGATTGACCCGTTCCTCAAATTATACCGTCAAAATAAAACCAGAGTTTGTTTCTATGGATGGGTTGAGCATTGACGGTTATGAGCATAAATTTACAACAAGAAAACTTCGCTATGAATATCTGAGCAGCAAGACAACTATTTACAACAAGCCGATCAGAGTGAAATTTAATCAGCCAGTTGATTTGAGAAAAACGAGTACTGAGATAGAACTTGTAAACATAACCCTTCAACAAACTTCAGCCCTTCGACAAGCTCAGGGTGACAATAGTGGTCGTGTTGAATTTATTGCAGAATATGGAACGAAAAGCATTTATAATGAGGAAAATAATAAATACGAAGAGAGCGAAGATAAATCAGTGATTTTAGTTTACAATAAAAAAGACAAGCATGGACGAGAAAAACTTTGGGATTTTGAAAATAATTATAATTTGAAAATAAACAAAGCGTATCCGTTAGAGGGAGATATATTTATTGATGCGCCGAAAAGAACAAGTATTCAGATAACAGGAATAATTAAAAATACTTCCGCTACTTCAGAGAGAACGAATTTTGCTACGCCTGACTTTTTTGATCCAGAGGGAAAATTATGGATTAGTTTTTATGAGGAGATAGATTTGGTAAAAAGCAAGATCAGCGCAGATAGACTTGTCAAAGTTGACTATGGAGAAAAATGTAAAGAGAATGAAAATAATTTAAGCAAAGCGAATTGTGAAAAAGAAGATGACAAAAGCAAAATTTATTTAGAGTTTGATTATCATAAAATAAATAATTCTGATGTTCTTGAGGTAAATCTTGAAAAAATTATAAACACAGAAAATCTGCAGATAAATAATTCAGCGCTTATAAAAAATATTACGGTCATTCCAGATTTCAAAATATTGCGGACTATTCCTGAGAACAATAATACAAACGCCAGTTTGAGTGAATTTGTGATTTGCTCTAATAGCCCTTTAACTGTTCCCGCAAAAGAAGATATAAATAAATATCTAATAATGGATTTGAATTTTGAGTTCAAAAATTGGCAAAAAACAGTTCGGGTTCCAGATAAATATATTGGAAGTCATTATAAATGTCGGGCAGGAGAATTTGAAACTAAAATAACTTATGGGCTAATGCCAGAAAGCTGGTATAATCTGGGAGCTGAAGTTGATGATCATTTCGGAAGAAAGAATATTATAGAAAGAAATTTCAAGACTGGAAAAATGCCAGAACATTATTTGAACTTCTATAATTTTCAAAAGAGCTATAATGTGACAACTCCCGAGAAAACAAAGTTGACTTATGCTGTGGAAAATATGGATTATATTAATTTGCAAATCTGTGAATTGGATCCAGAGGATATGCTTGATTATTTAGAAAACGGATTGTCTTATAAAGAGCCAGTCGTAAGTAATTGCCAGCGAATTATCAAAGACAAAATTGATTTGCCTAAAAAATATTGGATTAAAAATTATTTCACAGTTAACCTAAAAGATTATCTCGAAGATCCTTTAGGGCATTATATTTTAACTTTTTCTCATCCTGATTATAAAGAAAGATACGGCAAAGATAGAAAACAAGTTTACGAAAGAACAAGTTTGACGATTACGAACTTGGGTGTTGTGGAAAAGAAAATTGAGATGCGGGATCAGCGTTATTACAGCAGTAGTCAAACGAGCGATTTAACTGACGAGCAACAAAAGAAATTAAATAATATTTACTGGGTGACAACTTTCAAAAATACAGAAGCAGTAGCGGGAGCGAAAGTTCAGCTTTTTGAAAGAATAAGTAATTCAAAAAGTTCTTGGTTAAAAGGATCAGAGCTATATTATACTAATAATTCTGGTATTGCGGAAACTGCAATAGTGAATAATTTAACTGGCGTGATTGTTTCAAAAGGAGACGATAGCGCGATAATTTCAAACAGAACGAACAAGCTTCAATATGGAAGCACGGCGCGATCGGCGCAGAAAGTATATACTTATACGGATCGGCCAATTTACAGGCCAGGTCATGAAGTTTATCTAAAAGGATTATATCGTATTGGCTATGATGGGGATTATGAAATTTTTCAGGAAGAAAAAATTCCAGTGAAAGTTTACGACAGTAAAAATAAAGAGATATTTAATCAAGAATTAGAAGTGAGCGAGTTTGGAACTTTTGACACAAAATTAATTTTAGACACAAAAGCTGCTCTCGGCAGATACAGAATTAACGCCAAAGGAGCAACCACTTATTTTGATGTTCAGGAGTATGTCCCAGCGCCATTCAAGGTAGAAACAAAAACCGATCAGGAAGAATACATTTCGGGCGACACTTTGAATTTAAATCTTGACGCTGATTATTATTTCGGCGCTCCCGTTGAAGGTGGAGAAGTGGAATATGCCATTGCCACTCAAAATTATTACTTTGATAAATACAAAGGAGAATATTTTGATTTTGGATCGCCCTGGTATTATTGTTATAATTGCAGTTACGGAGATCAGTTTATCTTGAGAAATAAAACAGAGTTAGACAACCACGGAAAAGCGAAAATATCTGCTAAGCTTGATTTGGAAAAATTGTTCAAAGATGATAAAAGCTCTAGAAGTAAAATATTCGTAGTTCATATGACAGTCAAAAACTCCAGCGGACAGTCAATCTCTACGCAGAAATCTTTTATTGTCCATCGGGGAGAGCATTATTTGGGACTGAAAACGGATAAATATTTCTTGGGGAAAAACGAGTCATTTAAGGCAAAAGTAAAATCAGTAAATACTAAAGGAGAAGAAGTTGCGGTGAATAATATCAATCTCAAGATAAATAAAGTCCAGTGGGTTCAAAATAAAAGAAAAGAAGTTGACGGCGGGTATTATTATAAATGGGAGAAAAAACTGGAATTGATAAAAGAAAAGAAATTTAGCACGGATCAAAATGGAAACTGGAGCGGAGATTTTTCTTTGGATAAGGAAGGAAGCTATGAATTATTATTAATCTCAAAAGATAGTAGAGGAAACACGATTACAAATAGCCGCAGCATTTATGTCTATGGCGAAGCGCAAGTGGATGTCAGAAGAACTAATGATGAAGAATTAGAAATCGTTGTTGAAAAAAGCAGTTTGCAAGTTGGCGATCAAGCGGAAATAATAATCAAGTCGCCTTACAAAAAAGCAAAAGCGCTTGTTAGTGTAGAAAGGGGAAAGATTTTTGATTATGAAATAGTTGATCTTGATCAGAGTCTCTATAAATATAGCGCTGATGTGCCTTTGGAATATATTCCCAATTTCTATATTTCTGTAGTCTTGCTTTCTCCCGATCCAGAAATTAAATATGGGCATGTAGGATTTCAGGTTGATACTGGGAAAAAAGAACTGGATATTTTTGTTAAAACAGACAAAGAATTTTATTTGCCAGGCGAAGAGGTCAAATTAAATCTTGAATCAAGAGATTCTTCTGGTAATCCGGCGGAAACGGAATTGTCTGTAGCGGTTGCCGATCTAAGCGTTCTGGCATTGAAAGGAAATCCAAAAAAGAATCCCTTGGCATTTTTCTACGGCGGATTTCCTCTGACTGTTTCAACGGCGAGCAATTTGAAAAATATTCTTTATGAAGTTGATGTTTTTAATGAAACCAAAGGCGGCGGAGGCGCTGACGCGGAAGATTTGGCGAAGAAAAAAAGAGGCGTTTTTAAAGACACTGCTTTTTGGCAGGCGATTGTGAGGACAGGAGAAAACGGAAAGGCGGAAATGAAATTCACTTTGCCTGACAATTTGACAACTTGGCAGATTGAAACTGTGGGCATCAGTAAAGACACAAAATTGGGCGTTAGTTATAGCGAGATTGTCGCGCGCAAAGATATTATGGTTACGCCACTGAAGCCGCGTTTCATAATTCCTGGAGATGAATTTTATATCGGCGCGAAGATTTTTAATCAGACTAATAAAAAACAGGATTTAGAGGTAAATTTTTTAAGTGAAACATTGTCTTTAAAAAACGACCAAAGTGAAAAAAATATTCAGATAAACGCTAATGAATCAAAGACTATTTATTTCAATATTTTAGCGGGGCAGTCTTATCAGAATGGCGTTCATCAGTTTATTCTCTCCGCGAAAAATAATGAATACGAAGACACAGTTGAAAATTCTATTAAAATAACAAGAAACGATACTTACGAAGCGACTGCGACGGCGGGATATTCTAGTGAGAAAATTATTAATGAGTTTGTTTACCTTCCTGAAAATATAATTAAAGATAAGGGTGACCTAACAGTAAAACACAGCGCGACTTTGGCGGTCTTTCTTTCAGACGCTTTGAATTATCTCGTCTCTTATCCTTACGGCTGCAGCGAACAAGTTGCCAGTAAATTGAATTCAATCGCGATTGTCAAAAAAGGATTAGATCTAAAAAATGTCGGTGACAAGTTTAAACTGGACGATGTGGAATTTGACGGCAGAAGCTATACAATGGACGAACTTGTGGAAATCGGGCTGATCAGGATTTACGAAAATCAAAAAAGCAACGGTGGGTTTGCTTATTATCCAGACGGGCAAGCCAATATTTATCCGACTTTGCATATCGCAAAAACGCTCAAAAATTTAAAAGACGCTGGATATGAAATAAATGAAGATAGATTAAGGCGAGCGTTTGGCTATATTAATAACACGGCAAGTTATGATAGAAACTTAAAAAATAATAAAAACCTAGTTATTTTGGCGGTTAATACTTTGTCAGAACTCAAAGAATATGGAAAGATAAATAGCAATTTGGTAGATTACCTAAAGAAAATCAGAAACGACAAACTATTTCTGAATGAAAAAATTAACAATACTTCACTGGCGATCTTGGCGATTACACTTGCCGATAATGAGGACACTTATGGCGCGGAATATAAAAATGAAGTTTTCAATATTTTAGAAAATAGAATTGACATAGATTCGCGCGGAGCGTTTCTGCCGTCTGGGAAAAATACTTATTGGCAATATTACGCGACACCGACAAAAGATACTGCTTTGCTTCTGAAGGCTTTGACACGAGATGAGAGAGATAATAAAATTTTAGACAAAGTACTCCGCTGGTTATTGCGAAGCCGCAGCAAGGACGGCGCTTGGGGATCAACAAATAACACAGTCACAGTTGTGGATTCTTTGGTGGAATATCTTATTTGGCAGAGAGAAACTGAATCTGAATTTAATTTGAAGATATTATATGACGGCGAGGAAAAGCAGTCCTTTGATTATCAAGCGGAAAATATTCTTGATCAAAATGAATTAAAAATGTCAATAAGTGAATTGAAATTCGGATCGCTCACTAATCTTGCTTTTCAGAAGACAAATCAGAATGAACTTAAAAATAATTTCTATTATGATGTCTCTCTGAAATACTTCTTGCCAATTGACACAATTCCTCCTCGTGATGAAGGATTTGCGATTACGCGGGAGTTCTATCAATTAGACGACAAGGAAAATGAAAGCCCAGTCAACAAAGCAAAAGTCGGCGATGTTCTGCGCGGACATATCAAAATATTTCTCCCCGCGCAAAGAAATTTCGTCGCCATTGAAGACTTCATCCCCGCTGGCGTAGAACTGGTTAATTTTGATTTATCAACAGAAAGTAGTATTCTCATCAAAGACAAAAAAAGCAATTCATATAACTGGTGGCGAGATTATAAATACAACAGATACTTGCGTCCCAATATGAAAGAAATGCGCGATGATCGTTTATTTATCTTTAACGAAAGATTGCCAGAAGGGGAATATGAATTTGATTATTATATTAGAGTCTTAATTCCCGGCAAATTCCATCACTTGCCAGCGGTTATTTCAGAAATGTATTTCCCCGAGAATTTTGGGAGGACAAGTGGGAGGTATTTTGAGGTGGAGTAGAGGGAGAGGGGAATTAAGAATTACGAATTAGGAATCAAGAATATTCTACAGAAAGAAGCGAGTTTGTAGCTCGCTTCTTTTTCTAATAATTTTTATTTGTTTTTAAATTAGTTCTAACCATTTTACTGAATGCGGCAAAATGGTTTTTTAGTATTTACTATTCCAGTTTGGCATATTACAATATGGAATATATTATAAAGATACTAATCTTGTAAATTTATGAATAAAACAATTTATTCAAATGATCACAAATATTTGGTCAAACAATTGAAAAATGCGCGAAAAGAAATTGGTTTGGACCAAGGTGAAGTTGCTCGTTTGCTGGACAAAACTCAATCCTATATTTCAAAAATCGAATCTGGACAAAGACGAATTGATGTTATTCGGTTGAAAGAATTAGCAAAGATATATAAGAAAGATGTTAACTATTTTTTAAAGTAAAAAAATGAACTTAAACGAATTTGATAAATTTCTAAAAACAGTAAATCTAAAAGGCTATAGAAAAAAATATAGTCATATTAAAATTGTAGAAATGGATTTAAGCAAGGATATTCAGGCTATTGAACTTTTATATAAAGTATATTGGGATGAGAAAAAATTTATATCTTTTGACGATTTTTATAAAAGATATCTAAAAGAGAAGAAGACGACGATTGAAATATTTAAAATAAAAACAACTATGTGCGATGATTGTTTTAATCGTGGATTAAAGGCAAGAATTTACAGAACTTGGGCGGGTTTAATAACGCAAATACATGCTGGATATGTCACTGAATCCGTTTTTGGTAAGGGAACAGTTTCAATGTCAGAGGAATTAGATCATCAGGGTGCTGATATCAGAGTGGAATATAAAGAGTACTTTTTGAATTATCAGGTTAAGAAAACAAGTTACAGTGGAGTAATGAGCAGAAAACCATTGCCAAGAAAAAACAAATTAAAAGGAAAACCTATTGATATTAAATACGAAGTACCAGCCTGCTTGTCAGATCCGAAAACAAAAAAAGGTGAATTTAGAAAACCCTATTTAAGATTTTTAGAAGACAAAAGAACAAAAGCTTTTGAAAATGGTTTTGTGGTTTTTACTTCTTACGCTTTTGAAAGAAAGAAAAAAGAAATAGATATCAAATCAAAATAATTTTGGCAAAGATTTTGTTTCTCCAAGCCATTTTTCCGCAATTCTTATATAGTCTGGATTTATTTCAAAGCCGATGTAGTTTATATCAGACTCTTTTGCGACTACACATTCTGAACCTGTGCCAACAAAAGGTATGAGAACAATTCCATCTTTTTTAGGTTTTGCGGATTTAATAAGTTTTCGTGTTAATTCAGTTGGTTTCTGTGTTGGGTGTTTCATAATGTCGTGATCTTTGTGATTTTTAAGTTCTCTTGGTTTAAAAACATCATTACAAGTTTTACATAAAAACCATCTTTCAACCATACCAGCCCCTCCCGCTAAAGCGGGAATTTTTATTACATCTCTCGGTAATGCGCCGCTACTGTGAGCATTATAAACAGTCTCTTTTCCGCTACCGCTAAATCGTCCAGCTGTTCCTTTTCTTATTTTCCCTGCTGCGCCATTTAGAAATCCTTCCGTGTAGGGTTCTCTGACATCGTCGCGATTGAAATTCGCTTTTTCTTTCCAAGCGCAAATAATCGCTTCGTGGCTTCTTTGCCAGAAATTCAACGAAGCGACATTTTTATTTGTATAATGCCAAATGAGCCAGCGTTTATTGATTGGAATCTCTACGGAAAGGTAGGCAAGTATTTCGCTAAAACCATAGATAAACATTGTGCCGTCTGTTTTCATTATTCTGATACATTCGTCCATCCATTCTTTGCACCAAGAAATATATTCGTTTAACTCTCGCTTATCCTGATTATTTCCAAAATCCTTTCCAATATTATATGGCGGATCACAAATAATAATATCACAACTTTCGTCTGGCAATTTTTTTAATTCTTCAATCGCATCTCCGCAGATTATTTTATTGAGAGGCATTCTATTGCTTCTCTTTTTTTCTTTCTGTTTCTTTTCTGATAACAATTTTATGGCTTGCAGTTTTTCTTCATTCTTTATAATATCAATAACTATTCCCTGAATAGTAAACTCCTGATTTCTTTTAACAATAATCGGCGGAAAATTTTTGTTTGCTGGCTGTAATCTGATTTGTCCTCGTTCTTTATAAAACTTTTTGAGCGTCGCTTCGCAGTTGTTTATTAAGGCGACAATTTTCTGTCCGTTGTCTGCAGTGCTTTGCTGTCTCACTAAAACAAGATCGCCGTCGTTGATGTTTTCGTCTATCATACTGTCGCCGATAACTTGTAGGGCATAGAATTTT
The DNA here is from genome assembly GCA_030638825.1 of bacterium. Lineage (GTDB taxonomy): Bacteria > Patescibacteriota > Minisyncoccia > JAHIHE01 > JAGLIN01 > JAGLIN01. The sequence goes on from DAOWDU010000035.1 coordinate 17,295, forward strand.
CCAGAGCAATAAAGTTTGCTCTGCGGAATGGCAATTGTTTCTTTTTCTTCCACTGCTTCAATTGGCTGTCCGGCGGTAATTGTTCCCAGCAAAGGAATCTTGACCATCTTTTCTTTCTCATAAATATCAATCCCTCTCGGCTGGTTTTTTTCTTTCTGTAAATATCCTCTCTCTTGCAATTTCTTAATATGATAATGCGCTGTAGAAACAGAAGCCAATTTCAAATGCTTTCTAATCTCTTCCAAAGATGGCGCGTAGTCATTTTTGTTTTTATATTTTTCTATGAAGTTGAGGACTTGTTTTTGTTTTTTTGTAAGCATAAGGGTTGACGGTTATTTGTTTATTGGCTATAGTTGTATTGTAGTAGAAAATAAATAGAAAGTCAAAGCTAAATATCAAAGCTAAATATTAATATAAAATACTTATGTTTTTGCAAGAATATGAAAAAGAATTAAAAGAAATTTCAATAAAAGAAAACTTGTTTTGTTTGAATGATTTTGAAAAAGTTGAATTTGATAAAAAAAATTCCCTTGGATTTGCGAGTACAATATCTGAAACCCGCAAAAAATTTAACAATAAGGGAGATTTTGATTTACTTATTCATGATCTTATTTATTCAGTGCCTTCCGACATAAAATTTTCACTATCTAATGTTTTTTTATATTCAAAATATGCAAATAATTTTTTAAAAGAGATAGTTCGTTGTAGCGATAAAACACAACTTTCTACCTATTTTAAAAAACGAGAAGACAAAAGATTTTTCTATTATGTAAATTCAACTTTTGAAAAATTATATAATTTCTGGGATAGAATTGGAGATTTACTGGAATTATCATTTAATATTAATTTGCCCGAAAAAAGTATTTATTTTCCAAAAGTGATCAATGAATTAAATAAAAGACAATTAGAGTCAAATAACTTTTCTTGGTTAAAAGATTTTAAAAATGGTGATTACAAAAATTATCTGAATAAATATAGAATTAAAATTGTGCATTATAGACAACAGGATACCTATTTCTTTTTTGAATGGTTAAATAGTATGCCAAAAAGTAATCATTTGGAAATAATTGCAAAATTGCAAGAAGAGAAAGATAGGATTCCTGTATTATTAAAGAAACAGCTCAATAACACGAATCAAGGATTTGAAAATACAATAAGATTAATTAAAGATTTTGGTGTTTATGAACAATAAATAATATTTACTTTCAAAAATATATTATGAACTACGAAATTATAAAACCTAAAATTAAATCAGGAGAAGAATTATTTAAATTCAAACAAAATAAATTGTCTTTCAAGCTATTAGATTTTTGGAAGTGGAGTGTCTCCGATCTTATAAGTAATGCTACAAGAGGAAGACTTGCTGAGTTTATTGTTGCTATGGCTACAAATGTTGATTTTGACACTCCTCGTGATGAATGGGCGGCATATGATTTAATCACTCCTGAAAATATTAAAATTGAAGTAAAATCAGCTGCTTATATTCAATCGTGGCATCAAGAAAAACCTTCAGCAATTTCATTTTCAATAAAACCATCCTTTTACTGGGACAATGCAACAAATAAACAATCAAAAACAAAAGATAGATATGCAGATGTTTATGTTATGTGTCTTCTCTCTATTTTGGATCAAGAAAAAATTAATCCTTTAGATTTAGACCAGTGGAAATTTTATGTTTTATCAGTAAAAAAAGTAAACGATTACAAGAGGAGTCAGCAATCTATCACACTGAAATCACTTGAACGACTTACAAAACCAATTTCCTACAATCAAATAAATCAAAAAGTGAAAGATGAACATACAAAAAACTCTACCGCATTAACTTATTGCAAAAACTAACTTGCAATCACTTTCTTCAATGCGGGAACTGGTTTGTAACCAGTTTCTAATGTTTCCCAAGCAAGTAAAAATTATTAAAACTCTGCCTGTATTAAAAACATAAAAACAATAAAATAAAATTTATTAAGATTTCAAAACAAAGAGAACTGTTTACAAAACAGTTCTCGCAATAATAAAACCTAAAATAAAATTTAATATGTTAGTTTTTATAGACGATTCTGGCGATCCGGGATTTAAATTAAGCAAGGGATCCACTACTCATTTTATTATTTCCATGGTTATTTTTGACGATGAATTAGAAGCTGAAAAAACAGCGGTTGCTATAAAAGAATTAAAAAGAAAAATTGGTTTTGGAGAGCAGTCCGAGTTTAGATTTTTTAAAACGCGAAAAGATTTTAGAATAAAATTTCTAAAAACAGTAAGTAAGTTTGATTTTCGTATTAGGTGCTTAGTTGTTGATAAGTCTATTATTCATAGCAATGAGCTAAAAAATAATAAAAATTCTTTTTACGCTTATTTTATTAAAGAAGTTTTAAGGCATAGCAACAATACTATTTTAAACGCTAAAGTAAGAATGGATGGTAGTGGAGATAGAATTTTTAGAAGGAATTTTTTTACTTATCTTCGGAGAGAGCTTAATAGCAAAAATAAAAAAATAATGAGTAATTGTAAAATGGTTGATTCAAAAGGTAATGTTCTAGTTCAATTAGCGGATATGGTCGCAGGCAGTATTAATCGGGCACAGAATAAAAAGAAACAAGATCGTGATATTTACAGAAATATAATAAAAAAACGCATAGAAGATGAGTGGCATTTTAAATAACAAAAAAAGACCCAAAAAGGGGCTTTTCCAACCATGTCCCTATGCTGAATGTCTCAGCCACGCCACCATCCGGTGACAATTCGGGATACAGGTTTTTGTATTCTTAATATAACAGATTTAGATGTTTTGTCAAAAAAGTTATCAACAAGTAAAAATTATTAAAACTTTCTGTTAATTAGAGCAATCCAAAAAAATGTTTTAATAAAGATTGTTATTAGTTTGTTGAATGATCAATATCTATAGAAACAATAATTTTCTCCTCTTCTCCATTCTCACCCACAGCTCTAATTTCATAATCCCCAAAACTTTCCACATCAAAAATAATCTCTTTCCCTACTCCTAAAAATTGTCCATCAACATACCACTCAACTTCTTCTCTCGCTCGCAGGGGAATTTGGGTGATTTCTTCCAGCAAGAAAATGTCGCCGTTATGGGGGTTTAGAATTAGATTATTGTTTTCTAGAATATTTTTATTTTTCTCATAATCATCATCAACTAATCCATATCCAATATTATTATCTTTATAAAACTCCTGAATTAAATTAAAATTGAAAGGAGTTTTTTTGTTGTATTCGGAATTAATTAACAAATTCATTGCTTCGTTCCAAATTGCGCCGGCGCCGCTTTGTCCGGAGATTCCATTCATTGGAGTGTTGTCGCTGTTGCCGATCCAGACGCCGACCAAGAAATCGGGCGTGTAGCCAATAGTCCAACTGTCGCAGAATTCTCGGGAGGTGCCGGTTTTGACGGCGTAATTATCTTGCAATAAATTCAAATTACTTTTCATTCCAAATTGCTCAATGCCTGTTTTTCGGTCAGAGAGGACTTTGTTGATAAGCTGGATGTATTTTTGATCGGCGATTTTTTTATTTTGCGAGAAGTTTGTGCTTGTTTGATAAGTGAAGTTAGATTCAGATTCCGAATCCTCCGAGGATTCGGAATCTTTTTCGTTGTTGTAAATTTTCAACGGAAGTAAGTTTCCTTCGTTTGGAAAAATAGTAAAGTAATATGACAAAGCGAGCAAATCCATTTCCAGTCCTCCCAAGGCAATACTTAGCTGGTAGTTTTCTATGTCTTGAATTGGAGAAAATTCCAAATCATCAAGAAGGAATTTGTTGAAATTGTCTATGCCAGCGTATTCTAAAACTTTGACAGTCGGCACATTTAAGCTGTTAGTAAGAGCGTAGTGTAAATTAACTTCTCCGCGATATTCGTAGTCGTAATTTTTGGGATAAAAAGCAAAACCGCTTTCAATTGTGTATTTATATTCCTTGTCTTCGACTAAAGTATATGGTCTCAAATCATTTTCAAAGCCTTTTAAGTAAATAAAAGGTTTTACTGTGGAGCCGATCGGGCGAGTTTCTTTTGCCATATTTATTTGATAGCCGTAAGATGAGATTGTTGAATCTGGCGAACCGATAATAGACAGCAATTCATTTTCAGGAAGTTTAATCACAACGATTGCTCCATTGGAGACATCTTTTTTAGATAGAGATAATAAATTGCGTTTTAAAATTTCTCGCAAGTTTTCGGTTAGTTCTTGATCTATTGTTAAATTGCAATTATTTTCGCAATCAATATTCAAAGATCGCAACTCAAAATAAGTTTCGTTTTTTAAATAATTATTAAATTTCTCTAGAAGCTGAGCTTCCAATTGGAAGCTCAGCTTCTGAGATATAGTAAAAGGATTAGTATTTGAAGGAGCGCTAATTGTTGCTAGTAGTTGAATAGTTTGCTCGTCGCTTAATAAATCTGGCTGGGAATCAAAATACAAACGGCTGGCTTGGTTTAATCCCTGAACGCTGTTTCCGAAATAAATTGAATTAAGATACATTTCTAAAATTTCTTCTTTGCTTAAATGCGTTTCTAAGCTAACAGCGTAAATCGCTTCCGTAAGTTTATTTTTCAAATTTCTCTCCGTTTCGTTTCCTAATAAGATTTTTGCTAATTGCTGGGTAATCGTGCTGGAAGCGATATTGCCTCGTTCTTTAATTGTGTATTTGTAAAGAGCGCGTAAACTGCTGACGGGATTTATGCCAAAATGGTAATAGAAATATTGATCTTCTTTTTTCAATAAAAGCTCTTTAAATTTTTCTGGAACTTCATTTGAATATTCCGTATAATATCCCGCAGGATTCGGCTTCGTAAAAATAATCTGATTATTTCTGTCTCTTATTTCTATAGACTGATTATTTTCATAAACTAACAATAAACTATTTTTTAACTGAAAACTAAACAAAAAAAATCTCGTAGCAAAAGGGATGAATAGGATTATTGAAATAAGCAAAATTCTTCTTTTTATTTTCATAAGTAATTTTAGTATTGTAATATTGTAGTGGACAGGTATGCCTGTCCATTACTATAATATTATAATACTAAATTTAACATAGTTATAATTTTAAAGCAAAAAAAAGCTGACTTAAAGATTTAATTCTCTTCCATCAGCAAACCGTTTATTACGGCTCTATTATATGCTACGCTTTCTGGACTTCTGAATTTATACAACAGCGATGGACAATTGTGTCCAATTTTCGTTGGTCGTTTAGCTTCTATTCCTAATATTCTTTCTACATCTCCTATATCCATTTGTTGCAGCTCTTCTACGGTAAATCTTCTCCCAGTTTTTTGTTCAATCACATCTCGTATTCTTTCTTGGAATACTTCTATCGGCACAGGTGGAATATTGCTATTGTCTACGGGCAATATTGATAGCATATTTATTTTTCCTCCTAAGTTGTTATAGCTTACTTCAATTATCATCTAATCTTGTATTTTGTCAAGATAATTGCTATTATAAACAGGTGAGAAATAGATTGTATTTGCTTAATACTTAATACTGCATACTTAATACTAATTTATGCCCGTTAGAAAAAAATATAGAAAACAAGTTTTAATTACAAAACGCAAGAAAGCTACTCAGTTGAAAAAGTTTAATTTAAAGTTGCCTAAGTTAAGTTTTCGGAAAAAGAAAGTAGTTAGAAATTTGTATAGTAAAAATGAAAACAGTAGAAAACGGTTGATTAAAAAAAGCGTTGCGCCGTCTTTGTTTAAGAAAACTGGAAGACTTTTTTTTGGTGGCGGTAAAAAAAATAAAAAGAAACTGAAAAGAACATTTAAAGCAGTTTTCAGATTAACGGCTATTTTATTTGTGGTCGGACTAACTGCAGTAGTCGGCATTTTCATTTATTTTTCAAAAGATATTCCAGATCCGAATAAAATAATTGATCGCAGTGTTGCCCAGTCAACTAAAATTTATGACAGAACTGGGGAACATTTATTATACGAAATTCACGGAGAAGAAAAAAGGACGATCATTAAACTTGATGATGTGTCACAGCATCTCATAAATGCGACGATTTCTTCGGAAGATCAGCAATTTTATGATCACTACGGAATTGATTTTAAAGGAATAGCGCGGGCGATTTATAAAGATATTATTGCGGGTGAAAAAGCTCAGGGCGCTTCAACAATTACTCAGCAGTTGATTAAAAATTCCATTTTAACTTCCGAAAAAACTTTTACGAGAAAAATAAAGGAAATAATTTTAGCGATTGAAACGGAGCAGAAATTTAGCAAAGATGAAATTTTGGAAATGTATCTCAATCAAATTCCGTATGGCTCCAACGCTTATGGCATAGAAGCGGCAGCAAAAACATTTTTTGGGAAGTCTGCCAAGGATCTTGATATTTCCGAAGCGGCGTTATTGGCTGGTCTTCCAAAAGCGACAACTTACTATTCGCCGTATGGCGCGCATCCCGAGGCTTTGGAATTTCGCTATAAAAATATAATTAATCAAATGCTTCAAGAGGGATATATCAGTGAAGACGAAGCCAAGGGAGCCAAAGAAGTAGAAATATTAAAGAAAATAAAACCATTTCAGGAGAATATAACAGCGCCGCATTTTGTGATGTTTGTCAAACAGCAATTGGTGGATGAATTTGGCGAGGAGAAAGTTGAAAAGGGAGGACTGAAAGTTTACACGACTCTTTTTTATGAAATGCAGATGATTGCTGAGGACGCTGTTAAAAAAGGAGCTGCGGAGAATGTAAAAAATTATGACGCTCATAATGCCGCCTTAGTCGCGATTGATCCTAAAACTGGAAAAATTTTAGCAATGGTTGGCAGTAAAGATTATTTTGATATTGAAGAGGATGGGAATGTCAATGTTGCCATCTCGCCGCATCGCCAGCCGGGATCGTCCTTTAAGCCATTTGTCTACGCAACTGCTTTCAAAAAAGGCTACACGCCAGACACAATTTTATTTGATACTTATACAAATTTTGGCAAAGACGGAAGCGGGAAAGAATTTCGCCCGCACAATTATAATTTTAAGTATTCTGGACCAGTAACGATAAAAAATGCTTTAGCGAGATCGCTTAATATCCCAGCGGTGAAAACATTGTATTTGGCGGGAATAGAAGACAGTGTTGAAACGGCGCGCGATTTGGGAATTACAACTCTCAATAATCCAGACACTTACGGACTATCTTTAGTTCTTGGAACAGGCGAAGTGAGATTATTAGATATGGTTTCCGCTTACGGAGTTTTTGCTAATGAGGGGAATAAAAATAATTATGCCAGCATTCTAAAAATAGAAGATTACAAAGGAGAAGTTTTAAAAGAGTTTAAAGAAAATTCTAAACAAGTTTTGGATGTAGAAGTAGCGAGAAATATAACCAGTATTTTATCTGATAATGTTGCCAGAACCCCCGCTTTTGGTTCAAAGAGCGATTTATATCTTGGCGAAAGACCAGTGGCAGCGAAAACAGGAACGACAAATAGTTTTAAAGATGGTTGGACAATTGGTTATACTCCTAGTTTGGCAGCGGGAGTTTGGGCGGGAAATAATAACGCTACAGAAATGAAACGGGCGGGAGGAATTAAAGCGGCAGCGCCGATCTGGAATGATTTTATGACTAGAGTTTTGGCGCTTGATCCAATTGAAAAATTTGTATCTCCAGAATTAATAGAAACTGATAAACCAATTCTCAATGGAAAATATAAAAATGAAGTGGTTGTAAAACTTGATAAAGCGTGTGGAGATAAACTAGCGAATGAACTTACGCCAGACGATCAGATAGAGGAAAAAATATATTTAACAGCGCATAACATTTTGTATTATGTTGACAAAAATAATCCGCAAGGGGACTATCCGAAAAATCCAGCTGAAGATGAACAGTTTGCGTATTGGGAAGGACCAGTCATAGAATGGCTGAAGGAAAACGCGGACGAAATAAATATGGAACCGCCGACAGAAGTTTGTAATTTGAGAAACGCAGACAGTTTGCCAATTTTGGAAATTGTCTCTCCGCAAAATAATCAAATAATTAAAGGGGATAAACTAAAAGTAAAGGCCGAAGCGCTGGCGGAATTTGATATTGATCAAATTGATTTCTATTTTGACGATGTTTTAATTGGGATCGGAAAAGTTTCTCCTTATGAAGTCTACTATAAAATACCAGCTGGCACTGCAGAAGGTTCCCATCAAATTATTATTCGCGCTTATGATCAAATTGGTAGTTCCGTAGAAAGAAAAATTTCGGTAATAATTAGCGCTAATCAATTTTTGCATTTGCAGCCGATTATCGGCAATGATTTTCCTTATGTTCTAAATGCGATTAAATCAGACGATGCCGTTGAAAGTATTTCGTTCTATTATCAATTGGACAGTGTCTTTGACGCCGATTTAAACCTAATCAAAAAGCCAGGTCCGAAATACGAAATTAAAAAAGCGACTTTCCCCGTGCCAGACGAGGAAAATTTGTATCAGGTTTTATGGGAGGAAGACAAGACTTATTTCATTTCTGGGAAATATGAAATTTTCGCGGTTTCTGAAAGTAAGAACGGGAAATTGCATCGAAGTAACGGGAGGTTTGTAGAGGTAAAATAAATGAGGGTGCCATAGTCTCCGCAGAGCTGTGGCACCCAAAATGCAAGATTGTATTAATGATTTTATAATTACGCAGTCTTTAAATTTATAATACAATTAAAATAATAATGACTTGCAAATGCGGTGCCACAGCTCTGCGGAGACTATGGCACCGTCGATGAATATTTTTTAATAAACTAACAAAAAAATTATGGCGAGAATTTTAATTTTTGGGGATAGTATAACTTATGGAGCTTGGGATACAGCGAGGGGGGGTGGGCAGATCGGTTGAGAAGTTTTTGTATGGAGAAAGAATTAGAAAATCCAGAGTTTGATTATTCGGTTTATAATTTAGGAATTTCTGGAGATACCTCTGAGGATGTTTTGAAAAGATTAGAAAATGAAATTAGTTGTCGGATATGGAAAGACGAGGAAATAATAATAATTTTCGCGATTGGCATAAATGATTCTTGTTTTGTAAAAAGTAAAAATATTTTTTTGAATACAGAAAGTAATTTTAAGAAAAATATTCAAAAATTAATTAAGCTGTCTGAAAAATATTCTTCAAAGATTATTTTTGTTGGTTTGACGCCAGTTGAGGAGAGCAAAACAAATCCAATCTCATGGAGCACCACAGGAAAGTCTTATAAAAATAAATATATAGAAAATTACGATAATATTATAAAATCAGTTTGTCAGGAAAATAATATTTACTTCATTGATATGCTTGAGGAATTTAAGAAAATAGATTATCAAAAATTATTAGAAGACGGCGGTCATCCAAATTCAGAAGGGCATCGGAAGATGTTTGAGATTGTGAGAGATTTTTTGATGGAGCGGGGGATAGTTGGGAAGTAAAATGTGGTTGAAATAAAAAAACGGAACTTGGTTCTGGGTACCCAGAACCAAGTTCCGTTTTTTTATTTCAATTTTTCAAACCGAAACAACCAGCAAATCTAACGCCAATCTTGGATTTATTTTTCCTGTTTTAATCGCTAAATCAGCGTCAAATAATTTCTGGTATATTTTTTTCAAATCCTGCATCTCAAATCTCCGGCATTGTTCAATGCTTTTCTGAATCACAAAAGGATGCATTTTTGCTTTGATGGCAATTTCCTGATTAGATAGATTTTGTTCTAATAAACTTTTTATCTTCAGTAAATTACGAAACTGATAAACAAACATCGTTAGAATATAAATTTCATTTAAGCCTTTTTCAATTTGCTGATTTAATAATAACGCTGACTTGTTTCTATTTTTAGAACTAATACTGTCAATCAAATTAAAAATATTTAAATCCACTTTTGACTGGACCAAGAGCCTCACATTTTTTTCTGTAATCTCTTGATCATCGCAATAACTCACTAATTTAGAAATTTCATTGTCTGCTTCCCAGAGATTATAGGATTGCTTTAAATTTTTACTCCGATCTTTTTGCGCCATTCCTTTGCCGAGAGAAATGGCGAGAATATTTATCGCCTTATTTTCTATTTTCCCGCCTAATTTAGCAACTCTATTTTTAATCCACAAATCAAAGTTAAAATTAGCTGGCGTCATAAATTCTTTTATTTCTACTAAGCCAGTTTTTTCTAATTTATTTAACTCTTTATAAATCCTCTTTCTTTTATCTAAACTATTTTCTACAAAAAATATTCTCGTTTTTTCCTCTGGGTTTTCTAGATACTTTAAAATTATCTCGTCTTGTTTATTTCCAGCAAGTTTATTTATAACAGAATGTGTTGCTCCCTCTCCCCGCGGGAGAGGGTTGGGGTGAGGGGCGTCGTCACTATTTTTAGAAAATAAAGCATTTCTAACAACCAACAATTTATCCGAACTAAAAAGAGAATTTGCCATCAACTCATTTTGCAACTCAGACAATTTTTCTTTCTCGCTCAAATTCTGATTTTCCCAATCAATTTCAGAAATATTTATCTCTCCGAATTTCCCAGCAAAATCTTTTTTTGCTTTTTTTATTTCTTCAGCAATAGTGAAATCATCTTCGCCGAAGAAGAGGGAGATGTTTTTGATTTTTGGAATTGTTGGCATACAATTATATTATGTTGAAATATTAGATAGAATATTGTTTATTCAAACAACCCTTCAACCTTATCCGTCGCATAATAATAAACATTTCTTCCTCTTTTTTCTGAAACAATCAAATCAAGTTTTTCAAGGTCTTTAAGATCTTTGATAGCGGTCATTTTTGTAATTCGGTAGATATTTA